>JBGTKH010000426.1:0-3741 GCA_041744735.1 Pirellulaceae bacterium
AACTCTATCCGCAAATCGCTGCGCTACAAGATAAGCTAGGCGCAGTCAACGACCACCGCACAGCCATCGCCCAAATTGGCCGCTGGATCGACGAACACCAGGACGAACAAGTCCGCGAGTATTTGCAATTCCGGCTCGCCGTCGAACAAACCGCACTCATCGAATCGCGCGATGCATTTCTGGCTTGGTGGACAGCGCAGCGAGAACGGGAATTGCGTGCAGAGTTTGCGGCGCTGCACAGCGAAGCGATGAGTCACGCCACGTAAATGTTTGAACTATTTCCAGGCCCTGCGGTGAGGACGGATCAGGTGGGGGGCAATGATCGGCGGCGGTTCGATGGCGTCGTCCGCTTCGGGCCGCAGCAGCGGCCACAGGATCAAGTACAAGACGATCTCCGGCGGCCACAGCAGGCAGGTGAATTCAAGTAAAGTCTGCAACGACAAACTGTGTGTATGTTGAGTCGCCGTGCTGTTTACGCAGTAGGTCATCGCGATCAGCGCGAGCAGAAAGAGCGTTGATGCGGCGGCCTTGCGTTCCAGCATTGGCCGCCAGAAGCGCCAGTGCCGCGTACTGACTGCCGCCAACAGCGCGGTCCACGAGCCCGACACGTACAACATGCCGAAGAACACTAAGAGCAGGTCCCAAACGTCGGAAAACAGCGACCGAACAGCGCTTAAGAAACCGTCGCACCAGCCCCAGGTGTACATTCGCAGGAACAAAACGGCCGCCAACTCGATAATCGTGCCGCCCAATAGAAGCGCGACCAGAAAACGTATCGCGCGTCGGCCGGATATACGAAGGTCAACAGCATCACGCAGCGAGGCGAACATCGACCTGTTACCTCCCTGATGTAAGACGGATTGGCAATCCGTCCTACCTGCGCTAATCACCCCGCAATTTCAGGCCCATCACTGTCAGTTTCTCGCGAACCTCATTCAAGCTCGTCACGCCGAAATTCTTGCATTCAAGCAAGTCGTCGCCCGTTTTGCGAACCAATTCGCCGATCGTGTTTAGTCCCAATCGCACCATGCATTTGCGGGCACGCACCGACAGGTTCAAATCGGCGATCGGCCGTTCTAACAATGCCTGTTCGTGTGGCGTCATGCTGGCCGGATCGAATACCGGTTCCGGCTCGACCTTTTCGTGAGCGAACTGGCCGAGCTCCAGACCCTTGGACGCCAACATGTCGCGGATCTCGACGAGCGACGTCTCTCCAAAATTCTTACTGTTGAGCAGTTCCAACTCCGTCGTGCGCGTCAAATCGCCCAGCGTGCGAACGCCCATCTTCTGCAGGCAATTGCGGCTGCGCACCGACAACTCGAAGTCGGTCACCGGAATATTCAGCACTTGCGATAGTCGATCGCGGCGCTTCTGAGCTTCTTCGTCGAAGAACATGTCGCCGGACGCCGACGCATCTTTGTAATAGAGCTGTGCTCGCCTGTGATCGGGGAAGACTTCCAAGATGCGGCGATAACACATTTGAGCCCGGTCGTACTGCTCGCGGTCCTCGTACAAGACTCCGAGGTTCAGCAAAGATCCGACGTGTGATGGAAAACTGCCGGCCGACCGCTGATACAAATCCAATGCCCGTTCGTCGTTGCCGCGGCGGTCGTTTTCCACCGCCAGTCCGAACAGCGCACCGGCGTGCCGCGGATCGGATTCGACCGCGCGTTCGTACAAGGCGACAACCTCCATCGGATTGCCGCCGATGGCCGCCACCGTCGCGCCGCGCTGATACAGGTACTCGGCCGTCTGTTCGATGGGACCGAAGAGTTGATCCAACGTTTGCAGCGCCGCCTCGGGGTCTTCGGAATAACGCTGTGCTTCCGCGATGCCCAGTGCACATTGATCGCCGTCATAACCGGCCTTCTTTGCGGCGGCGTAGCTGTGGGCGGCGTCGGCGTATTTGCCTTGGGCAAAGTTGGTCTTGCCCAAATAGAAATGAGCCAGCGCCCCGCCATCGGCGTTGCTGAGCGTTTCGATGGCCCGCGAATAACGTCCCAGCAGGAAATAGCAAACTCCCAACCGCACGGCCATCGCGGGGCTGCGGTCCTCGCGGACTTCCAATTCGGCGACCGCGTCCCGCAGCAACGCGAACTGCCCCGGCTCCTCGGAAATCGACTTCGCCAGTTGTTCGATTTCCTTAGGACCAAAAGAGCTATTGGATAGCACGATTTCCCGTAGATCGATCAGCAAAGCTTGCACCATTACTCCATTCTCCCGATTCCGCCATTGCATGCCCCGCAAAACACATGCAGGAACCCGGATAATTTACCGACATAGGGGCGGATTCACAATGGCAGGGGATAGTTGAAGAGGAGTTAGGAAGAGCCAGCGGTGGGAGTCGAACCCACAACCCCCGCATTACGAATGCGGTGCTCTGCCGATTGAAGCTACGCTGGCGACCGCAGAAATAGATCCCCCGAGCGAAAGGCTTTACGGTAGGAAAACCGCTGCTCGGCGTCAATAGCCGACAACCCTCCAGCCTCCGCTTTGTATCGCACTGCGACACCTCGACAGCAAGATTGACCGTGGCCTACGATCTGAGCATGGCTCCAAGACAGCACAAACACTGGCCGCAGCGTGTGGCACGGCCGAAAAACGCCGGAAAGCACGCGGGGGTAGTGAACCTCGCGCAACGGCCGCTCAGTCCCGATCCGACGCTGTCGTTGCCGGCGGTGTTTGTGAAAACGCCGAGTTGGCATCCGCTGTTTTATCGCAAGCGAATTGCGAAAGCGGACGACTCCGCGCGGCCGGGCGATTTGGTGGCGGTGTATCATTCGGACCATGAACTGTTGGGGTATGGGATCTACAATTCGCGCAGCGAGATCGCCTTGCGAATGCTCAGGCACGGGCCAGAGTTGCCGGATGATGCGTTCTGGCAGCACAAGCTGGCGCAAGCCGTGCGGCTGCGGCGCGAGATGTTGCGGCTGGATGAAGTGACCGATGCGTATCGCGTGATCCATGCCGAGGCCGACGGGCTGTCAGGATTGGTGATCGACAAGCTGGGCGACGCGCTGGTGGCCGAGGCGTTTGGATTGGGCATGTGTCAGCGCGCGGAAGCGATCCTCGAGCGGCTCGCTCCGCTGTGCGGCACGCGGCACATGCTGATTCAACCGGGGCCGCAAGTGCTGGCTCAAGAAGGATTTTCTTGCGAGCCGGTTGCGTCGCCGGAGTTGCCGCAGCAAGTGACGATCACCGAGTTCGGCACGCGGTTTCGCGTGCGCTTTGCCGGCGGGCACAAGACTGGATTCTTCTGCGACCAGCGCGACAACCGCCGGCAGTTGGCCACGTTTTGCGAAGGGCGGACGGTGCTCGATCTGTGCTGTTACACTGGCGGATTTGCGATTCAAGCGAAGCGATTGGGGAAAGCCGCCGACGTGACCGGCGTGGATTTAGATGAAGCGCCGTTGCAGCTCGCGCGTGAGAACGCGAACTTGAATCAAGTCCGTGTGAAATTCGTGCAAGCGGATGCGTTCGCCTACATGCGCGACATGTTGCTGAACGGCCGCACGTACGACGTGGTGGTGCTCGACCCGCCAAAGCTCATCCGCTCGCGGGCCGAAATCGAAGAAGGCACGCGCAAACATTTCGACCTGAATCGGCTGGCCATGCAATTGGTCAGCCCTGGCGGACTGCTGCTCAGTTGCACCTGCGCCGGTCTGTTGCCGCAAGCCGAATTCCTGCGTCTGCTGTACGCCGCCGCGCGCCAAGCCGGCCCGCCCATCTCGCCCGCCACGC
>JBGTKH010000427.1:0-6980 GCA_041744735.1 Pirellulaceae bacterium
CGTCCCCTCCTTGAGACTTCACCTGAACCAACACCGAAGACTCCAGAGGGTATCCAAATTCATCAAACATAGGGAGGCTATTTTCCGGGAGTTGCCTTACCTGTACTTGACCATGGCATGTTTCACCGACTTGCCGCCTTCGGCCAAGCGGCCGAAGTTCGAGCCCATCTTGCGGCCGTTCGTGGACGACCACACGCTGGCAGGTGCGGAGATCCTCGTCGCCTACACGAACAAACTTCACCGGCGACGCACTTGATCCAGTCACTGTCGGTGGAATGCATGAACGTCACGTCACAAACGACGTCGACACCGTGCTACGAAGCCAACAGCATTGCCGTGAGTTGCGTCTTGCACGCGACGACAATCGATTGGCAAATTTGGTCGGCTTCTTCGTTGGTCAAGATGCGCTCCGCCGAACGGAGCGTGACTGTCAGCAGCATTCGTTTTTTGGCGGGGCCGTCGCGGTTGGGGTCGCGGAAGGTTTCTTTGTATTCGACTTGCTCCAAGCAGGGGCCGGAGGCGGTGCGGACGGTGGCGGACAGTTGCGACCAGCGGAGCGGTTCGTCGACGACGAAGTTCAGGTCGCGCGTGATGCTGGGGTAGGGGTTTTGCGGCTGGTATTTGGGGATCAGATCGGCGACGGCGCCGAGGACGCTGAGATCGATTTCGGCGACGGTCGCCGGGCTGCGTAGGCCGAATTGTTTCAGGCCGTCGGGGGTAATTTCGCCGACGAAGCCTAGCAACTGGCCGTTCAGTCGCAACTCGCAAGATTTGTCGGCGTCCAACAGCGGCTGTTGCGTGTCGCCGGTTTCCAGTTGAGCCGCGTGGTTGACCGCGGCTACCAGCGCTTCGACCACGCCTTTGACGCGATAGAAATCGCCGCCGCTAGTGATGCACAGCAGCCGCAGTTCGCTGGGCAGTGGGCCGTCGCTGGGAAGGTATCCGCGCGCGGTCTCGAACAGTTCGATGATCGGATTGGCTAGCGATTCGTTGATGCGGCGGACGTCGAGCAGGCTGGGGATCAAGCTTCTGCGCAATCGGTCGGCGCCGCGTAGCAGCGGCGTGTTGCATACGATCGGCTCGGCGGCGGTCCAAGGGCTGAAGGCTTCGGCCCAGTCTTGTCGCACGACGCTGGCGGTCATCGCTTCGTCGAAGCCGGCGGCCGTGAGCACTTGGCGGACTCTGGCCAGCACGCGGTCTTCGTCGCTGCGGTGCGAAGGGGCCATTGGCACGGCCACGTCGCCCGCGGCCAAACCACCCGCAAACGGCCCAACTTCCTGTCGCAACTGAAAGAGTTTGCAACCGGCGAGTGAGGCGTAGCAGAATTCGTGAGAATTCTGGCACGCAGCCTCACGACTTCCGTTTCGGCACGAGCGTCCCGTAACCAACGTAGCCGAACTCGTGCGCATCCGAAGTCTCACGACTTCGGCTACCAGCAGCGTCGCGTGATCGTAATTGGCTGTCCAGAATCCGGATCAGTTCGCTGTAATCTTTGACACGCCGAGTACTTGCATCGTCTCCCGCTGCCGCTGTTGGACGAATCGGCGGGCTTCGGCGGCTTTCGCTTTGGCGGACGCGGGGTCTTTGGCCATCGCGAGTACGACCGCGGGCAGTCGAGCTACGTCGTCCTCCTTGTCGAAGTTGAACAGCCAGTCGCCAAGTCCAATGTCGCGCCACATCAGGCCCTTGCTGGTCTGTTCGGCCCAGCGGCAGACGATCGCCGGGATACCGTTGCCGATGCACATGATGGGCGAGTGCATCTCGTTGCCGAACAGGCCGGCGCTGCGGACGTACGTGGAGATCGCCTCGCCGGTGAGCCAATAGTCCGGCCGCCACGCGGTCCGCCGTTTCACGTCGTCGGGCAGCCGGTCGTAGAGCAGTTCCTTACCGACGGCCATCTGCGTGCGATCTTCGGGACAGATCAGCACCTTCATTTCCGTTTGGCGGACGACATCCGCAATCGCCTGTCGCAGCGGCGCGTGATCGTGCTCCTTCATCGCCTCGTTGCGAGCGTGTTTTGTCTCGTCGCGCTCGACCTTCTTTTCGGGAATCAGCCAGTAAGGCGTGTAGCGCAGCCGCGGGATGCAGCACAGGAATTTTCCCTCATCTAGTTCGTGCTGTTTGAGAAATGCCGCCGCCTTATCGTCGTCGCGCAAGTCCGTACCAAACGCGCCGTCAGGACCGAACTCCATCACGGGGCAAGTGCAACCGCGATCCTTCGCCAACTGCAGCGAAACGGAGTCGCGAAAGAAGACGAAACTGGCTTTGCTCAAAACATCGATCGTTCGGGCGAAAGTGTCATCCGGCGTGGGCTTGGTGGAAGTCGAACTAATAACCGGCAGCGTGATCCCGTACACGCCGTACGGCTTGCCCGTTTCCGTGCTCCAGCGGACCACATCCTTCTCGGCCACAAGCGATGGCCCGGACCCGTGCAGCAGGAAGTTGCATTCGGCGAACGCCGTCTTCAGCGCTTCCGCACTCTGCACGATGCTCAACTTCGGAAACCGCCGCCGCAACATCTCATCGACGCCGTTGTCGACTCGGCTGGGCCACAAGCGGACTTCCGCCTCGGGCAAGTACCGTTCCAGCAGCGCCAGCACACCGGGCGTGTGAGCAATATCTCCGATGTTCACCGTCTGCCACGAAGACCGAAGGAGAATTCGCGGCCGCCGGCGCTCATCGGCGCCCCGACCCGTCCGTGTGGACAAAACGCCCGCAATCGCTGCCGCCGTCGCCGATTGCAAAAACTGACGCCGTTTCATCGTTTAGATTCTCCAATACTTACTAGGTTTATTGCCTGCGTGGCAAGGTAACGATGAACGTGGCACCCTCGCCTGGGACGGCTTTGGCCGTAATTGTCCCGCGATGGCGTTCGACGATCTTGCGGCACACGGCCAAGCCGATCCCCGTGCCTTCGTACTGGCCTCGGCCATGCAAGCGCTCGAAGGGCTTGAAGAGGCGGTGCAGATATTTCTCGTCAAAGCCAATGCCGTTGTCTTGCACGGTGATTTCGTAGACCAACTCCGTCGCCGAGACTACGGAGCCGGCCGCGCCGTTGGGTTGGAGCTCGCGGCTGCTGACTTTCACCATGGGTGGCACGTCGGGCCGGCGATACTTCAGCGCGTTTCCAATCAAATTCTGCAGCAGTTGCCGCATTTGGGTCGGTTCTGCGTCGAGCGTCGGCAGCGGATCGATCTCCACTAGGCCTCCGGTATCCTTGATCCGGGTCTCCAGATCGGTGATCACGTCTTTCGCGACGGCCGATAAATCCACGGCCGCGAACGGCCGGGCTTTGGTCGTGACTCGCGAGTACAACAAGAGGTCGTTGATCAGGGATTTCATGCGCGCGACGGCGCTCTGCATGCGGCTGACGAAATCGCGTCCTTCGTCTCCCAGCGCGTCGCCGTAGCGGCTGGCCAGCATGTCGCCGAAGGCCTGCACCTTCCGCAACGGCTCTTGCAAGTCATGCGACGCGATGTAGGCGAACTGTTCCAATTCGCCGTTGGAACGCGCGAGTTCCGCGTTGGTGCGGGCCAATTGTTGGGCTTGCTGTTGCATTTGCTGCTCGCCCACTTCAAGGGCTTGGGTCTTGGCGCGCAGACTCTCGGTTCGCTGATGAACCAATTCCTCCAGGTGTTTGCCGTGCCGTTCCAGCTCGGCATCGCGCTCTTGAATCTGCGCCAGCATCGCGTTAAAGGCGTCGTACAGCGTTCCCAGTTCGTCGCGTCCTTGCTTCTCGACGCGCACGGAAAAATCGGACTCGGCCGAAACCATTTGCGTGGCATCGACCAACCGCAGAATGGGGCCGGAAATAAGGCGCTGGAGCTGGTAGGACAGCAGGACCGCAAGGCAGATGGCAATCGCCAGAAATCCAAGCACCATTTGCAAGGAATGCCAGACTTGGCTGGTAAGCTGCTGCGTCGTGGCGCGTAAGTAAATCGTTCCCAACGGCTGGCCGTCTTGCAGCACACTCTTGAAAACCTCCAAATGTCCGTCGCCGGTGAATCGGTGGCCATCGGATTCGGCCTGGGGAGCTTGGAAGTCTATCGAGTTTTCGGCTTTGTAGCTGGCAGCGATGTTGCCTGTTGCATCGTACGTGGCCGCGAAGACGATGGTGGGTTCGGCGCGCAAGTCCGACAGCAATTGTTGCGTCAGCGCCGGGTCTACGCTCAGCGCCGCAGCACTGTTGGCCGCCAGCACGTTGGCCAGCGTCGTGTACTGGTTGACCATCAGCCGTTTCGTCGTCTGCACGCCAGTCAGCACGATGGCCGTGGTGGTCAGCAACAACACCACGCTGACGATGGCCGACAGCAAGACCGTCAACTTATGACGGATCGGTAAATCTCGAAAAGCACCCATAGGCGTCGTCATTTCATCGCCGCCTGTTCCGCCGGCACCAAGTCATTCACCGGCCGGTTCAACGCCAAATTCTGCCTTTTGACCTCGTCGATGTCTTGCACCGCCATGTTGACTCGCGCCATGCCGGTAGCCTGTTGGTCGGAGGACACTGCGATCTCGGCCGTGGCCTTGGCCGCCGCGGCCAGCGTGTCGGCCAGCGTCTTGATCGTGCTGCCCGCCTGGGCGGCTACCTTGCTGGCGACCGCCACGGCCTCATTTCCCTGCTCCGTGGAAAGCACGGCCGTGTTGGTCTGCGTCTGGATCTCGCTGAGGATCTGGCGGACCTGTGCGGCGGCCTTCTTGGACTGCTCGGCCAAGGCCTTGACTTCATCGGCTACCACCGAGAATCCCTTGCCGTGCTCGCCGGCCCGCGACGCTTCGATGGCGGCGTTCAACGCCAGCAGGTTCGTCTCGTCGGCGATTTCGTTGATCATGGTAATGATATCGCCGATGGCGTGCGCCCGTTCGGCCAGCGACAAAATGTTCTGCGCCGCCGTTTCAAACCGCTCCTTAACGGTCCGCATCGCGGCGATGGAGTCGTCGACGGCCCGGCGTCCGGCGGCGCCGACTTCGACCGTTCGGCGCGCCGATTCGCCGACTTCCTTGGCTCGGGCGGCCGCCTGCGTGGAAGTGGCCGCCACTTGGCTGACGGCGTCGCGCACGGTCTCAAACGTCTTATCCAACTGGGAATTGGCGTTTTCCAAGGCGGCATCCCGCTGTTGAATCTGCGCCAGCATCGAGTTGAAGCCGTCGCAGAGCACGCCCAGTTCGTCGTTGCCCTGCTTTTCCACGCGGATCGAAAAGTCGGCCTCCCGCGTCACGCGCTGCGTGGCCTGGGCCAACTCCAGGATCGGGCCAGAAATGACACGCTGAAGTTGGAACGACAATAACAGCGCGATGCACAACGCCGCCGCCAAACACCCAACCACGATGCCGGCCGATCGCAGAAGCTGGGTATTCAGATCCTTCGTCGTGGCCCGCAAATAGACCGTTCCTACCGGCTGCTCGCCAAGCACGACGTGCTTGAAGACCTCCAAATGCCCGTCGTCGGTGAACCGGTGTCCGTCTTCCTCCGGCGGCGGCGGGGGCTCAAATGTTTCGTACCCCTCGGCTTGATAGCGGCCCGCGACCTTTCCCTGCGCGTCGTACGTGCACGCAAATGCGATCGTGGGTTCCACGCGCAAGTCGGAGAGGACTTGCTGCGTGAGCGCAGGATCGAAACTCAAGGCCTCGGCACTGTTGGCCGCCAGCACGTTGGCCAGCGTCGAGAATTGTCCGACCATCAAGGACTTGGTGGTCCGCACGTCGTTCACCATCGTCGCCCCGGACGTCAGCAACAACACGACGGTGACAACCAACAGCAGCAACAGCGTCAGTTTCCAACGAATCGGTAGATCACGCAGCGGACGCATGGGCAAAGGACGAAGGACGAAGGACGAAAGTCGAAGGAATGACGAAATCCGAATGACGAAATGAATGAACCCAACCGATAACGTCTTGGCCAAGACTTGACGGCGATTACATCACATTCGACATTTGTGCTTCGTCATCCCTTCGTCCTTCATCACTAGGCATTCGTGCTTCTTTCGTCATTGGGTATTTCGTCATTAGTCCCTTACCTACGCTCTGTCGGGAACGATTTTGCCGGCCAAGCGGAGCAGCCCGGGACTGACCTGCAGCCCGGATCGCTTGGCGGCGTTGGGATTGAGCTCGAAGGAAACTTTTTCGATGCCGGTCGCATCTCTGAATACAAAAAACCGCAGCGCCGCTCCCTTCTCGGCCAACCCCGCGCTGTCGCCAACCACCAGCAGTGGCCGCTCGTGTTTCAGTTTTAGCAGTGCCGCCAACCGCTCCTCCGCAGTTCGTTCCACGCTGTCCGCTGCCGATAACGCGGAAATGAACACAACCTGACAAGGCCGATAGTCCTTGGCAGAACTGAAGCGTTGAATGACGATCCGCAAGCCTTTGAAATCACGCTTGGCGCGCACCATTTCGTCCAGAAAATTCACCGCATTACCCGCAACGGCACGGCCATTAAACGGATCTTGTCCCAGCACGCCGATGCGGAACGTGCCGTCGCCGCCTGCTAATGCTGCCGGCGGCAACAAGATCCCGGCGAGCGGATGAAGCATGTCAGCCTTGCGCTGATATTGCACGTCGACCGCCTGCGCAAGCGCCAACTGGCCGCCCAACGCCAGTTGGCTCGCGACGATCAGCAGGATCTGGAAATGGCGTGTGCGTGTCATGGTTGAACTCGAAATTGCGGCCCCGAACCGGTTTGAACAGTAGCAAATCTCGTGAGACGCGAACACGCACGACTCCAGCAGCGGTATATCCAGTCTAAATTGCTTCCCCTGCCACTCGCAAGCGGTAGCGGTGATTTCCTGTCCACGAATGTCCGTCGCCAGGGCTACCAAGTCCGCGTAATCATGCCGTACACACTGCGTTCAACCTCGGTCCCGGGTATCAGGTTATCGTGGAACTCGCGATGATGGCTGTCCAGCAAATTCCGACCGACGGCGGCAAACTCCCAGCAGCAATTCGGCCGGTAAGCCAAGCGAGTGTCCATTTCGATGTAACAG
>JBGTKH010000428.1:0-6481 GCA_041744735.1 Pirellulaceae bacterium
TTTACCGCTATTGACCGTGGAGAAGCCGGCCGAATCGCCGCTGGCCACGGCGCGTGTCTTGGCCAAGGCATTACTGGCCGACCCGCAGAACGTCGACCGGCAGGCATTGGCAGACTTGGTCGCTTCCGGCGCGGCTGGCGAAGATATGACGGTGCTCGTCGCGGTTGCCTGTCGCCGCAGCGGCAACGAGACGTGGAACACATTCCGCGCCGCATCGCACGAACTGCTCGGCCAGCAACCGCTGGCCGGCGACGTGGTCGTGCTCGTCAATCGGCTGTCAGGCGCACAATTGCCGTGAGCCTACGTCGTGTACTGTTTTGACATGAGATATGAAGGACGGACGCGCATGAGTGGTCACGTCGTGCTTTTGGGCGATTCGATTTTCGATAACGCTGTCTATGTTCCCGGCGGCCCGTCGGTAATCGAACATTTGCGCCGGATTCTGCCTGCGGACTGGAAGGCCACTCTCGTCGCTGTGGACGGTGCGACTTTGTTTTCGGTCCCAGGACAACTCGAACGTATCCCCGATGATGCTACGCATCTGATCTTGAGCATCGGCGGCAATGATGCCCTTGGATATTCGTTCTCCATCCTTTCGGCGCGGACAGATTCGTATGCGGCGGCGTTGACGGGTCTCGCCCAAATTCGCGATGAGTTTTCGCAGCAGTATCGCCAGATGCTTGATCAAGTCCGGGCACTACGCCGGCCGCTGGCTGTGTGCACGGTCTACGATGCCGTACCCGGCTTGCAACCGGCGGAGTCTGCCGGGCTATCGATCTTCAACGATGTCATCACGAAACACGTGATCGCCGCCGGTGTAACGTTAATTGACTTGCGTGTGATCTGTAACGAATCGACGGACTACGCGGCGGTGTCCCCGATCGAACCATCGGCCTCCGGTGGCGGCAAAATCGCGCGAGCCATACACGCAGCGCTGTTTGCTCCTGAACGTGGCTGCCGTGTCATTGTGTGATCAAGATCGCATCAGCGATACTTGTGCCCAGCGGAGTTGATCTTGCGGGAACTGGACGGAGCCGATGTGTTGCCGGGTTGATAGTCGGACGGAGTGGGCGGCGTGGAGGGAGCGAAGTAATCAAAGTTGGAGTTTTCGGGCTGCGGCAACCGCGTGGGCAACCGGTCATTGGGCTGGACAACGGTCACCGGCGCCGAACTCGGCGAATGGCCCGTGTATTGCGCGGGAACTTGGCCTCGCACGGCCTGCGGAGCGTTATGGCCGTCGCTGACGGACGCAGACGCGGGGCCACGGTGATGG
Source organism: Pirellulaceae bacterium (assembly GCA_041744735.1). GTDB lineage: Bacteria > Planctomycetota > Planctomycetia > Pirellulales > Pirellulaceae > JBGTKH01. The sequence goes on from JBGTKH010000428.1 coordinate 1,274, forward strand.
TTCGCCGGAGCGAGCTTGGCGAGCATCTCTTGGGCGGCCGTCATGGACGGGTCGGCCTCGACGGCGCGGGCGAAATGCCGCGCGGCCGCGTCGTATTGATCGCGCTGATACAGCAAGTACCCCATGTTGTAATGCGCGACCGCCGGCGGATTGACGGCCGCCAGTTGCTCGAACGCCTCCTGATCGCGCCCCGTCTCCGCCAACACGCTGGCCAGGTTGTTGCGATACATCGTCTTGTGCGGGTCGATCTTCACGGCCTGCTGCAGTACGGCCAGCGACTGCGACAACTTACTCTGCCGCGCGTAACACAACCCCAGATCGTTCAGCGCGACGGCGCTGTCGGGATGTGCCTTAACCGCCCGCTGATACAACTCTTCGGCCCGCTCGAATTGGCCTTGCCGGTCATACAGCCGCGCGAGGCTGACCAACGTCGTCAGATCCTGCGGTGCGACTTCCAGCGCCTTGTGATATTGATTGATCGCCGTGTCGAAGTTACCGCGATGCTCGTGCATCCGCGCCAAGCTCAGATAGAGTTCCGGCCCGATCTCCTTGGGCTGGCTAGACAGGCTGACGGGATCGTCGGCCTTGACCACCTTGGGTTTAATGGTCATCGCATCAGCGACTTTGTTGAACGACTTGCTAAAGACGTTGCCCTTTGCCTCGGATTGCGGCTCCGTGACGGTGAAGCCGTCGTAGGTGGATTTGCCGGCCATCTGCGGCGCATCGGACTTAGGCGATTTGCTGCCCATTCCGAATGACGCAAACGGAGACCGGCCCGCGCAGCCGGACAACGCGACGGTTAAGGCGAGCATCGCCAGCGCGACATTTGTCCCTCTTGGCACGAGCCACCTCCGTGTGTGTGAGTCAATCGATGCCGGCCGCAGCGTCATGCTGCTTCATCCAGCTAGCTGCGGCCGGCACAAACCGCAGCCCTCGTTCAATTCATCGTCGTGCAGTTGTCGCCTACTGAAACGGAACTCGCGCACTTGCTGATGGACGGATTGGCAATCCGTCCTACACTTATTGGGACGTAGCTCCGCCGCCGCCGCCGGAAGACGATGTCGGCAGGATTGGGGCAGGCCGCGACTGCTGGGCTTTGCGGGCGATGTCGTCCACGTATTCGCCCGGCCAGCCGCGAGGCGCTACGTTGGTTTGCACCACGGCGGGAGGCGGACCGTCGAACGTCATTCGCGACAGTGCGTTCTGCACCGAGCCGACGCGCACCGCGGTCGCCTGCGGATTGTGGCCGTTGAGCACAAACACCGTGCGGCGGTGCACCGGTGAGTTGTTCAAAATGCTGCGTATTTTCAACTCGCCCGACTGCGTGAGCTGTTGTGTCTCCGAGTCGAAGTGGTGATCCGTGATCGTGTTTTCGAGCTGCCAGCCCTTCGCTGTCATAATGATGAAGGCCGAGGGCATGAGCTGGCGATCGTCGGACTGAAACGGTTCGGGCCAGGAATTCATGCGCTGATAGTCCAGCTTCGCGCGGCCCCAGAAATCACACCAGCCGGCTCGGACCGTGCCGCCGCTCGTCACCAGAACTATGAGGATAGAAAGCAATAGACGACGATGGTGCAACGACATGTGATTCTCCCGCAATTGTGCCGGTATTGTTCCGTAAATCTTTCATCGGGGTGGTAGCAGAAGTCGTGAGACTTCTGGTTCCGAACTCTCACGAGTTCGGCTACCGATGGTCGTATCGGGTAGCAGAAGTCGTGAGACTTCTGGTTCCGAACTCTCACGAGTTCGGCTACCGATGGTCGTATCGGCTGTATCAAAAAGCGATCGGCGTGGGCCGTGATGCTGTCTGCTGTTATCGGCAACCGAGCCGCAGTCACTCCCCTCGCGATGTGCCGCGCGGTGCAGTTTCTCTATTTTGACCAATAGGACGTGTCGGACCCGCTAGCGGCGAATTTTTCCTTCGGCAACGGCCCGTTGACGCGGCCAGCGGTGGAATTCGCCTTGCCGTAGCATGTCCGTTCCTGTATTTCTACGCGGCCCTTGGGCTGCCGCGCATGTTGCGGTTCTGGGTGAGCTTGTCTTTTGGCAGCGGCCGGTCGACGGATGCTGCGTCCCATCTCGACCTCGTCTGTTTACAAACGCCACACGTACGGAACCATCGTTGATGCTCGGCGTCCGTTTTCACGATACGCCTGCACGATGCGCAGGACTTGTGTTGTTGCTGTGCGGGCTGTTGTCCGCGACAAGCCAGCCGCTGCGCGCTCAATCGACGCCGCGAGGCCCGTCGCTGGGCCCCGGCGCAAAAGCCAATCCGAACGCGGACATGGCCTATCGCAACCAGGGTCCGCAGTTTGAACCGATCGGGCCGCAGATCTTGGTGGTCGAGGTGCGCGTGCTGGGCAACGAAACGGTGCCTCGCGCGAAGATCGATTCGCGGCTGAAGACGCGCATCGCTCGCGTGTTCGATCCCGAAGTCGTGCAGGCCGACGTGCGCTCGCTGCTGGGGACCGGCCTGTTCCGCGATGTGCGGACGTTTACGGATCAAACGCCGGACGGCATGATCGTGACATTTCAAGTGATCGAGCGGCCGACGATCGGCAAAGTCGAGTTCGTTGGCAACCGCGGCCTGAACGATAAAGTGCTGCTCAAGCAAAGCGCCCTGAAGGAGGGCGACGCGCTGAACCTGTACGGCGTCGAGGAAGCTCGCCGCAAAGTCGAAGACTACTATCGCTCCAAAGGCTATCCCTACACCGAGGTCGTGATCATCGAAGGCAACCGGCCGCAAGATCGCCGTGTAGTGTTCATGATCAATGAAGGCAATCTGCAGCGCGTGTGGGATGTAGACTTCGTGGGCAACACGATCGCCAGCGACGCTCGACTCAAGACACAGATTCAGTCCAAGCCGGGCTTCCTGCGGTACTTGTTCGGCGGCAAGGTGGATCGCCGCAAGATGGACGAGGACATCGACCGGCTGACGGCCTACTATCGCAGCCTGGGGTTCTTTCGGGCCCGCATCGGCCGCGAGCTAGAGTACAGCGAATCAAACGATTGGTTGTCCCTGAGGTTTGTGATCGACGAAGGTCCGCGGTATGTCGTGCGCAACGTGTCGGTACTTGGCAACAAGAAGTTCGCGACCGAGTCGCTGTCGGAGCCACTGGAGTTGGAGTCAGGCCAGTACTTCAATCTGGCTTTGATGAACCGCGACGTGAACACGCTGCGCGACGCTTACGGCAGCCAAGGCTACATCTTCGCCGACATCCAGGCCGACCCGCGGTTTCTGGAGGAGCCGGGCCAGTTGGACCTGATTTACAACATCGCCGAAGGGGACCAATATCGCGTCGGGAAAATCAACGTGCACATCGACGGCGAGTTCCCGCACACGCGGCACAAAGTCGTGATGAACCGCATCTCGCTGCGGCCGGGTGACATCATCGACATTCGTGAGGTGCGCGACAGTGAGCGGCGATTGAAAGCCTCGCAACTCTTCGAAAACAATCCGGCTCAAGGCGTCGAGCCTCGCATCGTGGTGCGCCCGCCGGACCTGCAAGACGTAGGTTCGATCGCCGGCCGGTCCAGCAACTACCGCGGCCAAAGCCCCGACGACTACGACCCCGGCCAACCACGCGTGCGCTACGTCGAAATGGACGTCGTCGTGCCGGCGGGATACGGGTACGAATGATGAATTACGAATTACAAATTACGAATTACGAACCATCAGTTGCAAATGACCAATGACCAATGACCAATGACCAATGACACGACCAATGCCCATTTCCACCGCAATTTTTCGTTCTTCTTTCGTAATTTGTAATTCGTAATTCGTAATTTCCTCCTGCCAGGGACGGCAACGGTGACAACACGCGGCTGGACAATTCGATGGTTGGCGAGCGTCGCAGTGCTGACGGCCGTGACGGGCTGCGCCAGTTGGCCGCCGGCCCGAGCGCCGCGGTATGCATACACTCCGCCAAAACCGCCCGCTACGCCCGCAACGAACGTGCCGCGGCCGAAGGACAGCACCACGCGGCCTGCGGAGTTAACGGTGCGCGGGCAAAATCCCGGTGGCTTTGGTGGTCAACAGAACTCGTTCGCGCCGGGCTCCAACGACCAGATGCGCTACCCCATGCCGCCGCAAGGTACGGCGGGCGGTCAGTATCAAAACGCTCAACCCGCGACTGGTCCGTACTCCTCGTACAATCAACCCGGCGTGTACGCACCGAATAACGGCTACCCAAATTCGTCGCAGCCTTTCGCACCGGGCGCGGGCGGCGCGTTCGGCGGACCGGGGCCGCAGTATCTTCCGCCAACTGACTTTCCACCGCCGGGCGCGGGCGAGCCGATCATCGGCGACCTGGGGCTGCCGCCGAACTTCGCCGACATCGACGCCTTTGTCGAAGAGGCACGCACGGGCCGCTTCATGTTCGGCGTGGGCGTGAACTCGAACGCGGGCGTCACCGGCCAAATCGTGATCGACGAACGCAACTTCGATTACCGCGCGGTCCCCAGCAGCTTCCAGGACGTGATCAACGGCACGGCATTTCGCGGCGCGGGACAAGGTTTCCGTTTGGAAGCCATGCCGGGTACGCAGGTCCAAAGGTACCTGGCCAGTTTCACCGAGCCGTACCTGTTCGACACTCAGATCAGCATGAACCTGAGTGCCTTTTACTACCAGCGCTTTTTCTTTGACTGGAACGAACAGCGTTTGGGCGGCCGCGTTGGCTTCGGCTATCGGCTCACCCACGATCTGTCGCTCAGCTACGCCATTCGCATGGAGAGCATCGAAATCAGCGACCCGCGCATCCGCGGCATTCCAGAGTTAGAAAACGTATTGGGAACCAACGATTTGTACAGCGGCCGCGTTACGCTCACGCACGACACGCGCGATCTGCCGTTCTCGCCCACAGAAGGGCATTTGATCGAACTGAGTTACGAGCAAGCGTTCGGCGATTTCGATTATCCGCGCGGTGAAGTCGATTACCGGCGTTACTTCCTGATTCGCGAACGGCCGGACGGATCGGGACGACATACGTTGTCCTTTGCCGGAATGGCCGGCTTGTCCGGTTCACAGACGCCGCTGTTCGAGAACTATTTCGCCGGCGGCTTCTCGACACTCCGCGGTTTCGATTTCCGCGGTGCGTCGCCTCGCGTCAACGGCGTCACGGTCGGCGGCCGGTTCCAATTGATCGGCTCCGTCGAGTACCTGTTCCCGCTGACGGCCGACGACATGCTCAAGGGCGTGTTCTTCGTTGA
>JBGTKH010000429.1:0-15538 GCA_041744735.1 Pirellulaceae bacterium
CAGAACCCTGAACCCCGACCCCTGAACCCTTCACGCGGCCAGGTCGGCGATGTAGAAGCTGCCGTAGGTGTGCACTCGGTCTTTGGCGTGCAGATCGGCGGCCAGTTCGCGATGGAAGGTGAGCAGTGACGGCAGTTCGCGCACGCGGCCGTTGGCTTTCACTTGCACGTGGTTCAGGAAATCCGTTCGCAAGCCGCCGCTGCGCCAGATCACGCGCGCGTCGGGCGAGGCCCGGTCGACGATCGCTTGCCACTCGGCTTCCAGCAGCGGAAAGAATTTGTCCGACAGCCAGTCCATGTGGTCCAGCAGCACGAACCGCGAGATCTGCCCGTCGTGCCGCTCCAGAAAACTCTGCACCGAAGACGTGTGAATACTCACCCGGTCGGCCAAGCCGGCCTTCAACCGCTGAAAATTATCGGGCTTCAAATACTCTGGGCAGCAGTCGCGCGTGTACTGGCCGGTCATGTAGACGCGCCAGAAATAATTATCGGATAGGGGCAATTGGGCGAACACGGCCTCGACACAATCCTGTACGAACTGGACGATGCCGCCTTCGTATTGCGTCTCGACTTGCCGCCGCTGGGCCTTGGGCACACCGACCATCGACAGCGTCGTGTCGCGATTCATGGCGAACCGCATCGGCTTGGACCAGAATCGGTCGCGCAAATGGTTTTCGTAGATCTCGCGCTGTTCGTCCACCGACTTGGCCGACAGGATCGCGTTGAGGTACGGCCGCACTTTGATTACGCGGTCGGTATACACGTTGACCATGCGAGCGAACGTGCCCGACGTACCGCGAAAGTAAAACGGCCGCCGTTTGTTGTCGAAAAACTTGACCCAACGGTCCCAATAAATTTGCGAATATTCGCTCAGCGAGCCGCGCAGCTTCTGTTCGTAAATCTGCCTCGCCCCTCCCAGCCGCCCCTGTCCGAACAGGGCGAAGAAGTCGTCAAACTGCAAATTCTTGATGCCCGCCAGCTTCAATTCCAACAGCGCGTTCTGCCGCGGGTTCATGTCCACCGCGTAAACGTGGTTCGGCTCGGTCAGGGCGTAATCCAGTGCATTGCAGCCGGCCGAGGTGATCACCATCACGTTGTCATTCGGCCCCAACTCGAGGGCCACGCGGTCCAACCGTGGGTCTTCCCAGCACGTGTTGTAGACCAAATTGTTGCGATGGACGAGATTGAATACTCGTCCGCTGAACCAATCAAAAACTGCCATGCTGTTGTCTCGCCCTGCCGCCGGAAATTGCCGCGGCCGCGTCCCTTTGGCGACAGCCGTCCGTCAAAAAAATTGCGCCCTCCATAGCAGTCCGTGCAGAGAGAGCCAGGGGTCGATTTTACCGGTCGCGGCCCCATACACAAGGGCGTGCCAACCAGCTAGCGTCGCCATATTTGCGCAGGTGAGGTAGTTAAAATGGGTTGACGGGTTCCAGCCCTGCGGTTCGCGGGGTGACGGAAATGTCGCGGCTGTCCCGCAGGTCGATAGCGGCGACAGCGGCTTGACTGTCTAACGCGCCGTGCTGTTCGACATACTGAACCAGGCGCGCAATCTTCTGCGTCGAGGTGGCCTCGCCAGACGTTTCCTGTCCCGGTGCTCGTCCCCAAATCACTCGGATTCCTTGCCTGGTATAGAGCTCATACGTCGGGACGAGTCGCGAGCGGCTGGCCCCGTCAGTGACGGCCGCGATGCGATAGAGTTCGATTGGTTGCCACTGGCTGCCCCAAGCTGCGGCGATCTTCGCCGCGCCGGCCACCCGCTCGTCGCCCCACGAGGTGCCGACCGGTCCGGCCGGAACCGAATCGCCGACAGTGATACGCAGAAAGTCGCGGACTTCGGTCGGTGAAAAATCATCCGGCGGTAAGAGCACTCCCGCCGCGTCGACGGGCAACAGCCCGCGACCGCCGTCCGTGGTCACTTCCACCATCGCCACCGGCCGGCGATATTCGAGATCGACGAGGATCTTTGGCCCGTAGTGCTTGCTGACGCGTTTGACATTGGCCACCCAATTGTGAACCGAAAACGCGCCGGCGACTTTGACAGTAACTTGCTCATCGAGAATTTGCAGACTGTTGAGGCTGCCGTCGCGAATCACTTCGGCTTTCACATCGGCATGAATCCACGGGGGCTGCGGAGTGACTTCGATGTTTTCGGCCGACAGTGTGTATCGGTCCGACGAAACAATGACCGCTCCCCATTTGTTCCATGCCACCAGCGCACCGATTACACACGCGGCCAGCAGGATCACGCCGGCAACAAACGACCGGTTGCTGCCGCCCAGCAATTTCGCAATCCGCGCGATCGGGGAAACAATTGCATCCTTCCAACTATTCCGCTTGGCGGCTTTCATCACGTGCCTCCATGCACGAGCGTGACAGCGTTACCAGATTTCGATTTGCAGTTCCAACTCGACTCCCAGCCTGTCGGCGACTTGCGTGCGCATCAGATCGATCAGCCGCAGCACGTCCTGGCTGGTAACCTTGCCACTAACCACGATGAAATTCGCATCGCGGTCGCCAACTTCCGCGTCGCCGATGCGAGCGCCTTTTAGCCCCGCTTGTTCGATCAGACTAGCGGCGCTGATGCCGCCTGGGTCTTTGAAAATACAGCAGCCCGCTTGGTTGCCTGCTGGCTGCGTGGCCTTTTTCACGATCCACAACTTTTGCATCCGTTTGGTCAACTCGCGCGGGTCTTCCTCTTCCAACGCGAACTGAGCGTTCAGGATCACCAGCTCGTCGAGGCTGCTGCGTCGAAACGCGAAATGCAGATCTTCGCGGCGTCGCGTGATCAACTCGCCAGCGCGAGTCATCACTGTGGCCGAACGAGTCCACTGTCCGATGTCCCCACCGTGACTTCCCGCATTACCGTGCAGCGCGCCGCCGACGCTGCCGGGAATTCCCACCAACTGCTCCAACCCGGCTAAGCCTTCACGCACTGACGTCGAAATCACGTGTCCCAGTTTCGCACCGCCGCCGGCCGAAAGCGTCTGCCCCTTCACGGAAATCTCGCAGAAGGCGGGAGCCGAAAGATGAATCACCAAGCCGGGTGTCCCGTCGTCGCGGACCAATATGTTCGATCCGCCGCCCAATAGTCGCACGGGCATGTCGTGCTCGCGGCAACGTTTGACCAGCGTCGCCAGTTCATCGGCCGTGGTCGGTTCCGCGAAATATTCCGCGGCTCCGCCCAAACGAAACCATGTGTGCGGGGCCAGCGGCTCGCCGTCGCGTACGATGTGCTCAAATCCGCTAAACAGTTCCATACCGAGTTTCCCTGGTGACATGCGGTTGCGATAATATGCGGCACGGGAAAGGGTGTCAATGTGAAGCAGCCCTACCTTCGCCACGCCCGCCAGATTATACAGAATGCCATATGCTCGCAGAAGTCATCTCGATCGGCGATGAACTGGCCAGCGGCCAGCGGTTAGACACGAACAGCCAGTGGATTAGCCAGCGGCTGGGCGATCTGGGGATTCGCGTGTTGTTTCACACGACGGTCGCCGATGATCTGCCGTCGAACGTGCAAGCGTTGCGCCTAGCATTCGAGCGTGTCGATGTCGTTGTTTGCACAGGCGGGCTCGGTCCGACAGCGGATGATCTGACGCGCCAAGCGATCGCCGATGCAACCGGCACCGGTTTGGTGATGGACGACGCGGCGCTCGACCACATCCGCGCCCTGTTCGCTCGCCGCAAACGTGCAATGCCGGAGCGAAACAACATTCAGGCGATGTTTCCGCGCGGCAGCCGCGTGATTCCCAACCCGCACGGTAGCGCTCCGGGGATCGATATGGACATCCCGCGCGAAGGCCGCTCGCCCTGCCGCGTGTTCGCGCTGCCCGGCGTTCCCGCCGAGATGCGCGAGATGTGGCAAGCAACGGTCGAACCGGCTCTGGCCCTGGCGACCAGCCACCAGCGCCGCGTGATCCGCCATCGTCAAATCAAATGCTTCGGCGTGGGCGAAAGCGACCTCGAACAGATGCTGCCCGATTTGATTCGCCGCGGCCGCAGTCCGTCGGTGGGCATCACCGTGCACCAAGCCACGATTACGCTGCGCATCTCGGCCGAAGCGGAAAGTGTGGAAGCGTGCTTCGCCGCGATGGAGCCGACCGCGGCCACAATCCGCGAGTGCCTCGGTGAGCTGATCTTTGGCGACGAGGAGGAAGAGCTGCAGCATGCCGTGATTCGCATGTTGGCGCAGCGCAAGCAGACGCTCGCCATCGCCGAATGGGGCACCGGCGGTCTGGTGTCGAATTGGTTGAGCGAAGTCGGCGACGCGGCCAACGTGTTCTTGGGCAGCTTCGTCGTTCGCGGCGAAACCGCGCTGACGGAGTCGCTCGCTGTGCCCCAGCACGTCTTAGAGCAACACAGCGCGGCGAGCAGAGAGGTCGCGTCGGCAATGGCGGCCGCGTGTCGCGAACGCTTTCGCGCCGATTTCGGTTTAGCCATCGGTCCGTTTCCGCCCGGTGACGAACAGCCCCCTGATTCAGGTCGAGTTCATTTCGCGTTGGACAGTTCTCAAGGTATCCAGTGCAAGTCGTCTCCGTTCGTTGGTCACCCCGATATACTCAAGGCTCGCAGCGGCAAACAGGCACTCGATCTGCTGCGGCTTTCCTTGCGATAGAAATTCGGCGCCGTTTTTCGCCGCAGCCAACGTAGGACGGACGCCTTCGTCCGTCCGATTTCACAGGACGGACGAAGGCGTCCATCCTACGATCCTCGCGCATGTTCTGGCCCGGAACGCGACTTGCCTCACTGTGGGCGTGGGCTTCAGTACAATCGAATCGAACTCGCGTAACTGCATATCGGCCGGTCGATCAAGTCTGGCGGGAGAAATCGGATGAGCGAACTGGTGGCAATTCTTGTCGTGCTGCTGGTCATTTTGTGTATCGTCACGGTCGTCGGGCATGGCTGGTGGTTGCTGGTTGCGGCTATTTTGCGCGGGCTCACGGGTGGCGGCACCACGGATCGGGGACCGCGAACGCGCTGCGCCGCGTGTGGCCATCCGCAGGGCGTGGTCGGCGGTCGCTGTCGAGTTTGCGGCGCGTTCGCAACATTACCGCCTCGACTGACATTGCTGAGCGACATCGACGCGACCGCGCGGCAACTGCAGCGGCTGTCGAGTCGCGGTGCGATTACCTCCGAACAAGAAGCCGAACTTCTGCAACTCCTGCGCGACGAGCGGGCGCGGCTTACGGGAGAGGCACCGCCCGTTGCAACCGCGCCGCCGAAGCCAGCGCACGAGGTGGCGCGGCCAAGCGTTACGGCGACGTCCGCCGACGAAGTTGTGGTGGACGTTGTCGAGATCCTTGACGAGCCGCCTCGACCTGCTGCTCATCCGGCACCACTCCACACTCCGGCGACAACACCTCACACACATGCAGCGTCCTCGCCGGCGTTTTCAACATCGCCCGCCGCGCCGCCCACTCCGTCGCGGACGCTGGCCGATGTGCTGCAGTCGTTCATGGAGGAAAGCAACATCCGCTGGGGCGAAATCATCAGCGGCCTGTTGATTGTGGTCAGTGCGATCGGATTGGTGATCAGTCTGTGGGCCACGCTAAAAGAAGCGATCCCGTATCTGCCGGCGTTGATCTTCATGCTCGGCACGGCCGCCTTCGAAGGTGCCGGAATCTACACGCTACGGCGATGGAACCTGCAATCGATCAGCCGCGCCGTGTTGATTATTACCGCGCTACTCATCCCGCTGAACTTTCTCGCGGCCATCGCGTTGTCCAAGGCCGATCGTCCGGTGACCGACCCGCTGTACATTGCCGCCGTGCTGATTGGACTGATGGCCTTTGGCGCGATGGTTTATTTCGCCAGCCGCGCGCTAATGCCCAATGGCTGGTGGCGGATGGCTTTGGCTGTAATGGGGACGTCGGCAGGGCAATTGATCATCAATCGGCAGGCCGGGACGACAATGTCGGCAGCGTTCGTGACGCTGCTATTGGGATTGCCATTGGCGAGCTATCTGTGTGCGACGCTGGACCAAGTCCGCGAGGCTCGCTGGCGCGCGCGGTTATCGCCGCGGCGAGCCGAGCAACTCTTTCTGCTGTTAGGCGTCGCCACGTTTTCGCTGTTGGCCCCGGTCGGATTGCTGCTGTGGAAGTCGGACTCGGTTTTCAAGTCACTAGCGAACATGTCGCCAGCGCTTAGCCTGGCGGCGGCCGTAGTTTTGGGCACGGGGCTGCTGGTACATCATCGCGCAAAGTCGCGTATCCTCGCACCGGTGCGCACGGCCGGAACGACATTGGCCATCGTCGGCGCGCTGCTGATGTTATTCATGGTCGTGCTCGCTTGGCCGCAGCCGTCGTTGTTGATCGCCGTCGGATTAGTTAACTTCGCCGTGCTGCTGACGCTGGCCATCGTGGCCGAACTGCCCATTCTGCACGCGGCCGCCGTCGGCTGCTTGGCGCTCGCGTATCTTGTCGGTTTCCACGCTGTGCAAGGCAGCTTTGTCGAGCATCAAACGGCACTGAGCCGGCGGCTTATCGAAGTGATTTTCTTGGGTCGCAGCAGCGTCGCGCTCACGCTGCTGGCCGCGGCAACCGGCGCCGCAGGAGTCGCGTTGCAGCGCTACGGACGCCGGCAGGACGCGCTGAGTTACTTCGGCAGCAGCGCCGTTTTGGGCGGCATCAGCATTTTGATCGCGGCCTACGCCGGTTTCCTCGGCACGGGACCCGACGCGGTTCTGGCAACGCCCGTGTTGACGTTCTACGCCGTGTGTCTGCTGATCGCTGGCCGCTGGTCGCCGACTCCGTTTGTCACGTGGGGCGGGTCGGCGCTGCTATGGGCCGCGCTAATTCACGCGCTGGCGTGGAACCAATCGATCGATGGTTTACTTCAGCGTCTCACGTTGGCACCCGAGCGTCCGATCTTGGTTGCCACACTGCTGCACGGCGTGGTCACGATGTTGATCGCCGCCATTGTTGCGATACGCTCACGTGCGGCGGATGACGAGCGGCCGAAATCGCCGCTGTGGCGATTCTGCCTGCTGCCCTTGAACTATTCAGCATTGGTCTCCTCCGTCGCCGCGGCGCCGTTTGCGATCGCGGTGCTCGGCCAAAACTTCGGCGCGCACGCCGGCTACGCGGCTTGCATCGCCGCGGTGTGGATCGGCGCCGCGATCCTGCTCCGCAGCGCCGCCGTGTTCACAGCCTGTCAAGCGATGGCGACCGCGGCATTGTGCTTTCTGGTCGCGTCACTCGCGCAGCGTGGCCAATGGTGGAATGGCGATCTATTCGTGCCGCATTTCGTGCAGATTCAAATGACGGTACTCGCCGTGTGGTGTGTCGCATGGAGTGCCGCAAGAAAATTCGCCCCGCGCTGGCCGCCGGCACTCAAACTCGTGCAAGCGCCGTGGCCAGCCGTCGATCAGTGTGTGCTTGGCGCAATTGTCGTCGGCATCGTCGCATTAGGCTGGTACGGATGCGGGCGCGGCACGGTCGAGGAACTGGGGCTCTTGGACCCTGCGAGTGACCTTGCCAAAGACACGATGCACACCCTGGCCTACGGACCGGGTGCATGGGTCGCGCTGGTGCTGATCGTGGTGGCGCTAGTCGCGTCGTTGTGGGAGCGAGTGACGCTGCCGGCGCTGGTCGGTATCTTTGTCGCTGCCACGGGATTCGCGCTGCTGGCTGCGGGGCAATTCGAGCCCGTGCAATCCGTCGCTTCGGCGCTGCGCTGGACGTTTGCCATTTATGGAGTGCTGACAACAGTCGCCGTCTGCTGCCGCGGGCAACTCGGCACGGTTGCCAAGCGAATGAACTGGGCAGGCATCGATACGCTGCATGTCAGCAGCGGCGACGTGTTGCGTACGCTCGGCATGTCGCTCAGTGGCTTGCCGCTGTTCGCGTTGACATTCGCGGCGGTCGCACAGGTTATCGGCGGCGCATCGTTGGGTGAGCCGGCCGATGGCAGCTTCTTCGATCGCATCGGACCGGCTATGTCGTACGCGCTTCCGCTGCTGCTGTTCGCCGCGACGCTCGTGGCTTACGCTCTGCGCGAACAGACGCCCGAGTACGCTCTGGGAGGATCATTGGTATTTCAAATTACCGTGACGCTGGGCTACGTGCTGGGAATTGTGACCAGCGGAAGAACATTCGACTCGCTCGCGGCTGTCGAACTGTTGCAGTGGAATGCGATGGGGCTGAGCGGTTTTGCGATTGGCTGGCTGCTGGTACGCCGGTGGGTCGAGTCGTTACGGCGCCGCGAGTCGGCCAGCGCACGATTCGATTCGCCGCTGGGAGTGCAAACGGCGGTGATGTTCGCGTCAATCATTTGGCTGGCCGCGTGGGCCGCGTGGCTCGTTGTGGCATACCCGCATCGGCTGCTGGCTGTGACCGCGCAACTCGGATCGTGGCCCAGCTACGCCGCGCTGCTGCTGGCGCTGGCGGCGTGCGTCTGGTTCTTCCGGCGGCAGTTGCCTCTCACCGCGCTGCACATCGCTAGCGGCTTTTCGATGTGCGCCGCGGGACTTATCGCGGCCTCTTGCGGCGCGTGGGATGCGAAAGGCCAGTGGGTCGCATTTCACGTGTTGTCGGCTGGCTGGCTGGTCATCGCGGCGGCGACGACAATACTCGCGTGCGTCTTGCCGACGGAAAAGAAATCCGGCTTTCCCAAAAAAACCGGGTTTTTGCGGGCTGCGACATGCATCCACAGCACCGTTTGGGCGACGATCTTGGCGGGGTTGGTTGTAATCTTGGCCCTGCGAGGCAGCGGCTACGATCCGTGGACGTGGTGGCCCGCGGCGCTGACCTTTGCGACGACAATTTTGATCGCGGCCATAGCGCTGAGGCGCGAGAGTCAAGCGTATCAATGGGGCGCGACGTTGTTAGCCGCGACTGCGGTTACTCTGCTTTGGATCGGCGTCTGGCCGCGCACCAATTCGCAGACAGTACTCGAACTCGTGCAATGGAATTTGGTCGCCGTAATTGTGGCCGCCGCCGCGTGGCTTGCTGCCGAAGTTTGGCGGCAATGGCAAAGTGATGAATCGCCCTCAAACTTTCGCTGGAGAATTCGAGTTCACGGTGTCGTGACGATCGTCGCCACCGCCATCGCGCTGGCGATGATGCTCGGCGGGCTGGCGGTTCGGACACTCGCCGAGTCGTTCCAAGGCACGGCGCCGTGGGACGTGAGTAACATCGGCGGCTTTGTGGTCGTGACAATTCTGGGCCTGCTGCTGGTGGCGTCATTGTGGGATGCGCGGGCGAAGTACGCAGTGCCCGGTTTGTACGCTTGGGGTGTGATGCTGCTGGCCGTGTTGCTCGATCAATTCGAGGAGTTTCCGCAGTTTGGCGCGGAAGAAACGTTGGTGGCCGCTGGACTGGCTGCGGCCGGCTACGTGGCGCTGACCGGCCATCTCTGGAAATGGGGTGCCAATGTGGCGCAGTGGGGAAAGCGGCTGGGCGTTTCTGATCCGGTGACAGGACTTGAGCGCACTTCGCGCTGGCTGCCGGCTGTCAGTTTGATTCTGTCAGCCGTGGTGATCGTCATCGAATTCGGTGTCGTGCTGTCGTTCGACGAGCGGTGGATGCGCATGTGCGCCGGCTTCGCGCCGGTGCTGTTGGCCTACGGCATCTCGACATTGGCGCAGCAACAGCGCCGAGCGTCGATGCAATTCCTGTCGCTGATGATTCTCGCATTGGCCGCGGTTTACTTGGGCTGGGCCGACATGCAGCCAAGCTGGGAAGACGCCGCGATCCTTGCGCGAGCGATTCGCTTGCTGATCGCGGTGGCTGTCGTGACATTTATCTACGGTGTCGTTGCTGTACGGATGCTCGCCCCTGCTTCGGATTGGCAAAGCACGTTGCGGAAAGTCGCTGGGACGTGCGCTGGAATCGCTGTGGCGGTGTTGCTGGTCGTGCTCGCGTTAGAAACGGCCTATTTCCATCCCGGCATTGGCGCACCTGTCAATGAATTCCAAATCGGCGCGGTGTCGTTGGTGCTGGCGTTGTTAGTGGCCGGACTAATTTCTTTGGCGCTGTTGCCGGACCGCGGTCCGCTGAAGTTGTCGGAAGACGGCCGGATGTTTTATGTGTACGCGGCTCAGGTCGTGGCCGCGTTATTGTTCGCGCACATCTATTTGGCTCGGCCGACTTTGTTTAGCAACTACTTGCGGCCGTTCTGGCCCTACATCGTGATGGCGATTGCGTTTGCCGGAGTCGGCGCAGGAGAACTGTTCCGCCGCATGAACCTGCGCGTGCTGGCAGAGCCATTTGAGCGCACGGCGGCATTTCTGCCACTGCTGCCCGCCATCGCGTTTTGGGTCATCTCCGCCGAGAACAGCCTGTCGTACGAGGCAAACGACATCTCCTATTCGTTGTTATTGCTGATCATCGGCGTGCTGTATGTGGTGCTGAGCGTGCTGCGAAAATCGTTCGTCAGCGGTTTGGCCGCGGCGCTGGCGGGCAATGCGGCGCTGTGGGTGTTGCTGCATGACAGCGGCTTCGAGATCTTAAAGAATCCGCAGCTTTGGATGATCCCGCCGGCGCTGTGCGTGCTGGCGGCCGCGCAGATCAACCGCGACCGGCTGAGCGAGAATCAAATGACCGGCCTGCGCTACCTGTGCGTGATGGTGATCTATTTGAGTTCGACCGGCGAGATCTTCATTCGCGGCATCGGCGAAACCTTGTGGCCGCCGATGGTGTTGGCGCTGCTGGCCGTACTTGGCGTGTTTGTCGGGATCGCGATGCAAGTCCGCGCGTTTCTGTACCTGGGAAGCAGCTTTCTACTACTGGCTCTCGTAAGCATGGTCGGGCACGCGGCCGAATCCATGGATAAGGTTTGGCCCTGGTGGGCCTTCGGCATGTGCCTGGGCGTGTTCATCCTGACGATGTTCGGCGTCTTTGAAAAGAAGCGCGCCGAAATGCTGCGACTGGTCGAACGTCTGCGACAGTGGGAGCGGTGACGGATGCATCGAATTCGTCACCCTGCACCTTTCACTATGTCCTTGGCGGCATGGTTTCTAAAAGGGCGCGTAGGACGGCATTCACCGATTCCGGCGTGGTGAATACCTCCGCAATATCCGGATCGAGCACCACGACACGGCTGCCGGACTGATATTCAGCAGCAAAGCGATTGGGCCGCGCCTTGGAGCAATCGAAGCTGTATTCAGGCTCCAATTCATCGGCGTTACGTGCAACTTTACTGGATTTTGTTTTCTTCATAGTCTCGGCGTTCCCGTTTGGTCGCGCGACGAATGCGAAGCTGTACACATCCGCAACTACTTGTTCGCGGACAACGCTGCTTCGATGGCCTCAATCATTTCCGGCGCGTCGGGTTCGGTGTTGGAACTGAAGCGGTTGACGACTTCGCCCTTTCGGTCGAGCAGAAACTTCTCAAAATTCCAAGTAATCTTGCCGGGGCCTTGCGGAGCGGTTTTCTGTGCGGTGAGGTGTTTGTACAGGCCGCAGGCGCCGGGGCCGTCCACTTCGACTTTGGCCAGCATGTCGAACGTGACGCCGTAGTTGGCTTTGCAGAACTGAGCAATTTCGGCGGCCGTGCCCGGTTCTTGAGCGCCGAATTGATTGCACGGGACACCCAGCACGACGAGTCCGTCCTTGCCGTATTGCTCGTACAGCGCCTGCAATCCTTCGTACTGAGGCGTCAGTCCGCACTCGCTTGCCACATTCACGATCAGCACGACCTGTCCCTCGTACTTGCTCAGGTCGACCGGCTTGCCCGCCAGCGAATTCATCGTAAAGTTCAAAGCCGCTGGCGTTTTCTTATTCGCCTTGTCGGCGGCACTAGCGGATGTGGCGACGGTCGTGGCAACGCTTCCGATTACGAAGAGCACGAGTAGTTTCGACATGTTTTCAGACTCCCATGTGCGAGGTTACAAATCGTTTGGTGGTTGCGGACAGTTTACGCCAGTCATCGAAGGCTCGCTAGCGGCGACTCCGGCTCGTAACCTGACTGACTCCCCCACAACAGCTACGAGCGATCGACGTGACTCGGCAAGACCGGCCTGAGAACGGCTCCGCCAGTCAAACAAATTCGCAATAAATGCCGCGGAATAAAGATCTGAAAAATGCCGGGCGGAAACTCGACAACGTCTAGGCGAGTCGAGTAGAATGTTCGGACGAATCGTGCAATCGTTGTTGACCGTACACACATCACCATTGGAGGACATTCGGATGAGAAGAATGATCGCACCGTCCGTTGTCGCTGTGATTGCGCTGATTGGCGCAACGGCGATGGCGGGCGACTTGAAGTCCGGCCTGCAGGTCGGCGAGTCGGCAGGGGCATTTAACGTTAAGGATTGTACAGGACCGGCACAGGGCAAGACCCTGTGCTATCGCTGACGGTACGGCGCACGTCCGGTGGTGAGCATTTTCGCTCGCGAAATCACCGACGAATTGGCCAGTTTGGTCAAGCAGATCGACGACACCGTTGGCAAGAACGAAGATCAGAAAATGGCGGCTTTCGTCGTCCTGCTGACGGATAACCCGTCGGCGGCCGAAGAGCAGTTGAAGGCCGTGGCCGAGAAGAACAGCATCACCAACACCCCGCTCACCGTCTACAGCGACTCGCAGGGCCCCGGCAGCTACAAGATCGCCGGTGACGCGGATGTCACCGTGATAATGTGGGTCGGCCAGAAGGTGAAAGCCAACCATGCTCTGGGCAAAGGCGAATTGAACAACGACGCCGCCGCCAAGATCGTGGCCGACACGGCGAAGATTCTCGAATAGTCGAGGGCGCCGGCCAACGGCACGTTGGAGAGAACTGAATTGCACGATCGCGGACCCGCCTTCCTCGTGGAAGGCGGGTCCGTTTGTTTTTGCGGCCGGTTATGCCGGCAGTCTCGGCGGTGTACGTTGAACGTCCGGTAGCGGAATTCGTGAGAATTCCGATGTGGAGAATTCCGAAGTTTCACAACTTCGGCTACGAATTTGAAGTCTTCAATGAGCACCCTTGCACCAAATCCTTCCTATGACTGACACTTCGACGACTCCTCAGGTCGCGACAGACCAGCGAGAAACAGCGCCCGGTTTCGGTGCCGCGCAGGTATTGCTTAAGCCGCGCAAGGCCCGTCCGTTCTACGGGCGGCATCCGTGGGTGCTTGACACGGCGATCGACCGAATTGTTGGACAAGTGGATGATGGCGACATCGTAGAACTGATTGCTGACAAGCAGAATTTTGTCGCCCGCGGAATTCTCAATCGCCAGAGCAGAATCCAAGTCCGCCTTTACACCTGGGACTCCGCGGAGTCGCTCGACGAGGCGTTCTGGCGCCGGCGTTTGGAAGCGGCGATCCGGCTGCGAGACGTCTTAGGCTATAACGTCTTCGAGGGTGCGTGTCGGTTGGTGTATAGCGAGGCGGATGGGCTGAGCGGCATGATCGTCGACCGTTACGCCGAGCATCTCGTGGTTCAAGTCAACGCGCTCGCGATTGCCGTGCGGCTCGATCAAATCGTTCCCTTGCTCGTCGAACTGACGGGCGCCAAAAGCGTATCGCTGCGCAGCGAAAAAGGGTTCGTCAAAGCGGAAGGTATCAAGCAGCAGCAAGGTCTGTTTTGCGGCGAGCTTCCCGAAGGACCAATCTTCATCAGCGAACATGGCCTGAGATTCGGCGTCGATTTGGTCGCGGGCCAAAAGACCGGGTTTTATCTCGATCAGCGCGAGAACCGCCGCGAGGCCGCGCGGTACATGCACGGCCGGCGTGTGCTCGATCTGTTTTGCTACAGCGGCGGATTCAGCCTTGCCGCAGCGGTTTTGGGCCAGGCGCGCGAGGTGGTGGGCATCGACTCCAGCGAACGGGCCATCGCGCTGGCCTGCGCTAACGCTGAAATCAACGGAGTCGCCAACGTGCAATTCGACGTGCACGATTGTTTCGAGGCTCTCAATACCCTGCGTGACAAGGGCGAACGCTTTGGCGCGATCGTGCTCGACCCGCCCAAATTCACTCGCAGCCGGCAAAGCGTCGACGAAGCACTGCGGGCCTACCACCGCATCAATCGGCAAGCCGTCGATCTGCTGGAGCCTGATGGCATCCTGGTCACCTGCAGTTGCTCGGGCAACGTCTCGCGTGACGATTTCTTATTCATGCTCTCCGGCGTCGCGCAGAAAACCGGCCGCGACATTCAGGTGCTCCAGCAGCGCGGCGCCGCCCCCGATCATCCGGTCAGCGCGACTTGCCTTGAGAACGAGTATTTGAAGTGTTTCATTTGCCGCGTGGCGTGATGTACCACGGACTTCATATTCCAATTGTTCAAGCCATAGTTGGAGGATTCGAGCTCGCATTTTTTTGTGATGACGAATGCTGCGACCGAAGTTGGCTTGTGGCCGCGGTTGGCCGGATGTGAGCGGCGCGAAACCTCTGCGAGGCAAGTTGGCGGGATGGTATCGAGTTCGCACGGGTGATTATCGCGTGCAGTTTCGCGTCGAAGGCGCGATGGTAATTGTGGAAAAGATCGGACACCGGGACCGATTCTATGAGGACTGAAGGTGGCCTTGAAAACGATCCGCTTGGGAGACAAAGACTACGTGATCCTGGAGCGCGCGGAGTACGACCGCTTGGCGACGATGGCCAAGAGTGCCGACCTGCCGCCGCTCCCAGAACCTGATGCGAATGGCAACTACCCAGCCGTGCGGTATGCTCGTGCCAGCATCGCGCGAAGCATTATTCGCGATCGCGCCGCAGCCGGGCTGACGCAACGCGAACTGGCGAAACTGGCTGGAGTGCGAGTGGAAACGCTCTGCCGCATCGAAACTGGCAAACACACACCTTCCGTCGCAACCATCGAGAAAATCGACATGGCGCTCAAGCGAGCGCCGGCTCGCCGGAAGAAGAATCGCTGAACCCGGCTCCTCGCCCCCTTGGCGAAAGCTCAAGTCGGAATACAATTCTCGCCGAAGTAAGGAATTCCGCTGTGGCCACCGGCCGCGGCGGTGCTTGCGAAAGTTGTGCGAATCGGGCGAGGCGACTTGCTCCCCCATTGACAACCGACCGCGATCGTCCTAAATTCGCGGTTTCCCACTTAACTGAAAAAGGCGAGTGGGCGACTTGATCTTTGACAATTCGGTTGTGACATAGATGGCATCTCAAAAAGAGAGAGCAAAGCGGAAGGTCGGGCTTCGGCTCGGCAGTTCGCTGAGTTCTTCACGACTCTTAGATTAGCGTCTGGCAGGCGGAGGCGTACGTTCCATTGGGACGTGTGTCGGCCGCTTGCAAGAAGTAAGAGCTATATCGTTACATCCGATCAGGCTTTTGTCGGTTTGGGAGACTGAACCGGCCGAGTTTGATCGAGGTAGTCACGTATCTGGTCCTGGATGCTGCCGAAGTGCTCGCTGCAAAGCGAGTGTAGAGGCGGACAGAGAGGGTTGGATAAATGTGGTCAAGCTACTAAGGGCACATGGGGGATGTCTCGGCGTTAGAAGGCGATGAAGGGCGTGGAAGTCTGCGAAAAGTCCGGGGGAGTTGACAAACGAGCTTTGATCCCGGAATTCCCGAATTAGCACGTGCTGAATCCATAGGCACGTTGCGGCCAACCCGGCGAACTGAAACATCTTAGTAACCGGAGGAAAAGAAAGAAAAATCGATT
>JBGTKH010000430.1:0-10272 GCA_041744735.1 Pirellulaceae bacterium
GCGTCGGAGTTGATCTTCGGTAATCTGATCGGGCGTCACGCGGCAGTAGTCGGCCAGTTGCCGAACCGCGCGGAGGTACCCGTCATGCGTGCGTTTACTGACGCCCGCCAGATGCAGATCATCGCTCATCCGCTGGTAAAGTGGTCCGGTAAAAAACTTGGACAGTGGCATGCGTCGTCTCCTTGTTGCGAGGAAAGAAGAAAGTTCAACAAGAAAACATGCCTGACGCTTCGCGCCCGTCCCAGGAATCCGGTAAAATATCCCCCGTCAACCACCCCGCCGCGATAGCGGCTTACTTGAACAATCGGTTGAACGTGAGCGGCGGTCCACGTCCAACTTGAAGCAACGGTTTCTGGCCGCCGCCACGTTAACCGAATCGTTCTGTCGCGGATAGCTGGTTTGAACCGCTCCTAGATGCCAGCGACAGGGATTCTGACGATAGTAATTTCAATCACAGCTTAGGTGCATAAATGAGCACATCTGCTACATCACGACTTCGATTCGGTGTGCGAGTGATCGTCCTGATCGCGGCATGTTTGGTGGCGCGTTCCGACATTCATGCGGAAGAGCCGTCGGTTGTTCGGGAACTGCGTGCGACGGGAAATCAGTTCCGGATTTTGGACGGCGATGGAAACGAAGCGAAAGGCGTTTCTCGCAATGCCGAGATTCGTTATCTCGCGTTTTCAGAAGTCAAAACTCTCGCACCCTTATCGAAGCACGCCCAGAACCTGACCAGTCTCAGGGGCATCAAGATCTCGGGCGAAGCGGATTTGTCCGAACTCGCCGAACTGCCCAACTTGCAGCAACTTGAACTTGAGAATTTTGGTAGCGATTTGTCGGCGATTGCGAAATTGCCCCATCTGAGCATTGTCTATCTCAAGAACACGAAAGCAGGCGACATTTCGCCGTTGGCAGAATTGCCGCATTTGGAATATCTCAGCATGCACAACAGCGAATTCAACGACCTATCGCCGCTGGCGAAATCAACGAAACTGAAATCGCTGGGGATTGGCGGGACGAAGGTTACCGACCTTTCGCCCTTGGCCGCCCTGCAGAACCTCGAATCCCTCGGTGCGATTGGCGCTCCAATCCGCGACCTGACACCCCTGGCGAATCTTAAATCTTTGGAACGGCTGGGCCTTGACAGCACGCAGGTGAACGACCTCACGCCGCTGGCGGAGCTAACCAATCTACAACAGCTCTGGTTGGGACGATCGCAAGTTCGAGACCTGTCGCCCTTGGCGCGCCTGACCAGGTTGAAAGTGCTCCACCTCAGGGAAACTCCGGCCACCGAGTTTTCCGCATTGGCAAAGTTGACGAACCTGGAAGAACTCCATCTGGACGACACGCAAATCAAGGACTTGTCGCCTTTGAAGGATTTGGTGAAGCTGAGAACGCTCGGGCTTGGCCGCGTGCCCGCCAGCGACGTGTCGCACCTCGCCGAATTGGTGAACCTGGAATCCCTGAACCTCCGCGGAACTCAGGTGCGCGACGTTTCGAGCTTAGCCAACATGGCGAAATTACGATCTCTTGGGCTGGATGACACTCCGGTAACCGACGAAGATGTTGCCAAACTTCGATTGGCGTTGCCCAATTGCAGGATCGATAGGCTCGATAAGTGACAGAACAATTGGACGAAGCCGAGCGGAAATGGCGGTCGGCCGCAAACTGCCCCAGTCCCACTTGCGCCATTTCCGCCGGCTTATGCTGGTCGTTCGACGAAAGGACATGGAATGACGAAGCAGATCTCAGAGGGACGCAAGACCGCGTACTACTTTGGCACGGGCCTGATGGTGATAGGTGGCCTGATGTTCTTCTCCGTGTTCATCACCGGAGCGATGAACTTCGGCGACTTCAACAACTTTGAGTCCCATGCTCGTTCCAGCATGTTGCGCGGCATGGGTGGAATGGCCCTGCTCATCGTCGGTGGAATCATTCGCGGTATTGGCTCAAGGGGGTTGGCTGGGTCGGGAGTACTTCTAAATCCAGAACAGGCGCGATCCGAACTGGAACCGTACAGTCGTATGGCTGGAGGCATGGTGAAGGATGCACTTGACGAGACCGACGTTCGACTTGGCACAGAAAAGCCTGAGCGAGTCGTCATGGTCAAATGCCGAGATTGTGGCAGATTGAACGAAGAGGATTCCAAGTTCTGTCAAGAATGCGGAAAGCAGATTTGACGATGGCCAAACGCAAATCGATATTCGATGAACCTGAGCGAGTTTCTAAGCAGCCTGGAGCCTTCCACAGAATAGTTATCGCGGAACAAGACGATTCTCGCGCGCGGGATTCGATCATGCGGCCAGTGCGTTGACTCTGATCGCGGCATGCCTAGAATGGAACTGTTGGCCCGCCGCAGGTTGCCCTGTCACACCGCTTAGGATGCTTTGGAAGGACACGTTCCATGTCTGCACGCTTTGTTACCGCACTGCCGGTTTATAACGAGGCGTCGTATGTGAACGCCGTGTTGGACGAAGTGGTCCGGTACAGTGCGGACGTGCTGGTGGTGGACGATGGGTCGCAGGATGGGACGGCGGAGTTGTTGGCGGCGCGGCGGGATATTCGGTTGGAAACGCATCCGCAGAATTTGGGCTATGGGGCGGCGCTGCGGACGGCGTTTCAGCATGCGATTCGGCACGCTTTTGACATCGTGGTCACGATCGATTGCGACGGGCAGCACGAGCCGCAGCGGATTCCGCGGTTTGTGGCGGCGTGCCGCGGCGTGGACATTGTGTCGGGCAGCCGCTATCTAAAGCAGTATCCGGGCGACAGCCAGCCGCCGGCTCAGCGGCTGTGGATCAATCAGCAAGTCACCGCCCAATTGAATCGCCGCTTGGGTTTGAACTTGACCGATGCGTTCTGCGGGTTCAAGGCGTATCGGGTCGAGGCGCTGCGGCGATTGTCGCCGACGGAGAACGGATACGCGATGCCGCTGGAGTTGTGGGTGCAGGCGGCGCGTGCCGGTCTGAAGATCATTGAAGTGCCAGTGCCGCTGATCTATTTGGACGAGAAGCGATCGTTCGGCGGCGTGCTGGACGACGCGGCGACGCGGCTGCAGTATTACCACTCGGTGCTGGACCGCAGCATCGAGGCCGCGGACGCAGCGTGCCGCCAAGCGCGGCTGGTCTCTCTGTGTGGAGAAGGCACTGCATGACGCGCCAGTCCGGTGCAGCAGCGTACCGGCGCTGGCGTGCGCCGCTTGAACACGGCGCGGCGCTCATCGATCCGCCGTTTGAAGCCGCGCCGCGTTTGCTCGATGAGAATCTCTCGCTCCGATGCTTGGATGTACGACGGCCCTCCGAGGCCGTCGTGTTGGGGGAAGATCGACGGCCTCGGAGGGCCGTCGTACAGGAGCGCGGTTTCGATTTGCAGGGTCGTAGCCTGCGAGAAGTGTCGGCCGAGGCACGGCGCGAATTGCTTGTCAATGCGCGGCAATACATGTCCGCGTATCGTGACGTCGACGAGAATGGAACTAACGAGAACGCTGCGCCAATTTTGATGAGCGGCCATCAACCGCAACTCTTTCACCCCGGTGTATGGTTCAAGAACTTCTCCCTGTCCGCGTTGGGGCAGCAACTCGACGCTCACGCGGTGAACTTGTTGATCGACAACGACACGCTGCGCAGTGTTTCGATCCGCGTTCCAACCGGCTCGGCCGCGGAGCCGCGCGTGGAATCCATTGCGATGGACCGGCCGGCTGATGAGTTGCCGCTGGAGGAGCGTGAGATTCTCGATGCCGACTTGTTCGCGTCGTTTGGCCGGCGCGTGCATGAGACAATTTCTCCGCTGATCGACGATTGTTTGATGTCGAAGCTCTGGCCGTTGGCGGTGGACGCATCGCGGCGCAGCAAGAACCTGGGGCGCTGTTTGGCCGAAGCGCGGCATCGATTGGAAGGGCAGTGGGGACTGACGACGTTGGAGTTGCCGCTGAGCCACGTCTGTGACACGACGTCATTCCGCTGGTTCACCGCGCATCTGCTGGCCCAATTGCCGCGGCTGTGGGACGTGCACAACACGTCGCTGGCCGAATACCGGCGAGAAAATCGTGTCCGCAGCCGCTCGCATCCGGTTCCTGATTTGGCAGTCGATGGGGATTGGCTCGAAGCGCCGTTTTGGCTTTGGACCAGCAGCGATCCGCGCCGCCGCCGGATGTTTGTACGGCAGACGGGGTGGGAGATTGAACTGACAGACCGTCAACAGATTCGTCTGCCCCTTTCACTTTCTGCTGATGGTGACGCAAGCCGTGCGGTCGAGCAATTGGACGAATTGGCTCGGCAAGGTTTGCGGGTCCGTCCGCGGGCACTGATCACGACGATGTACGCGCGGCTGCTGCTGTCCGATTTGTTTCTGCACGGTATCGGCGGGGCGAAATACGATCAGTTGACAGACCGCATTATCGAACGGTTCTTCGGACTTTGGCCCCCGCAGTTCATGACACTGACCGCGACCTTGCTCTTGCCGGTCGATCGGCCGCTGGTGAGTGAGGACGATGTGCGCCGCGTCGATTATCGCCTGCGCGAATTGAATTATCATCCCGAGCGATTTATCGACACCGGTCACGGCCCTCACACGAGCGAAATCGGGCGGCTGCTCGCGGAGAAGCGTCGCTGGGTCGACACCATGCTGCCGCGCGGGCAACGCGCCGAGCGGCATCGGGAGATATTTCGACTGAACCGGCAACTAGCATC
Source organism: Pirellulaceae bacterium (assembly GCA_041744735.1). Lineage (GTDB taxonomy): Bacteria > Planctomycetota > Planctomycetia > Pirellulales > Pirellulaceae > JBGTKH01. The sequence continues at coordinate 4,689 of JBGTKH010000430.1, forward strand.
ACACGCGGACCGGCAGCGGCGGGAGTTGCTTGAAGAGCGGTCTCGTCTCGTTACTGAGTTGCGGAGTCAATCGCTGCTTGGTTCGCGGGAGTTCGCATTTTGTTTGTTTCCGGAGCGAATTTTACGGCCTCTCCTACTAGAACTTTCCAGCTTGGTAGCGTAATCTAAGTAGTGAACGGGGGTGCGACGGAGCGACAACTCAAACCTTCGAAGGGATTCGTGCCGATGAGTACTACCAGTACATCCGGCGACGGCCACCGGCCGACTTGGCCACCGTCGATTGCCGCCGTGCCTGCTGACCGCAGCCTGCGTGACGGCATTGCGGGGGCGCGATTTGGCGAAGCGCCGATCTTTCTCCGCGGACCGCATCCGGACGACGAACCGCTGGAACTGGTTCCGGCCGGCGCCGGCGACCATCCGTCGATCCAACGGTTTCTGCTTAACGTTTTTCACGGTCCCTCGGCCAGCGAATTCCAAGCGCAGCGGGACGAACCGACGTACGAGCCTACGGACCGCCTGCTGATCAAACGCGGCCCGCAGATGATCGGCCACGTAATGCTGACCCAGCGACAGATGCACTTTGGGCCGTGGGTGTTGCCGGTGACCGGCGTATCGGACTTGGGGACGCTGCCAGAGTTTCGCGGGCAAGGTTTGGCCGCGGTGCTGTTGGCCGAGGCCGAACGTCAGATGTTCACCGACGGGGCCGTGATGGGAATGTTGCGGACCAGCCTGCCGCAGTTCTTCATGTCGCGCGGCTGGATCGTGTGCGGCCGGCATTGCTACTCGACAGCCGGTGCTCGAGACATTCTTTCGTATCTCAGTGCGGCGGAAACGTCGCGCGGGCCGGTCGCCATTTCGACGGAGAATGTCGCGGCCGCACCGCGACTGAATATTCGGCTGTGGCGGCACGTGGAACAAGCGGCCCTCTCGCGCCTCTATCGCGTCAATACTCAGGACAGCTTTGGATGGCTCGCGCGCCGCGATGATTACTGGCGGTGGCTGATCAGCCGCCGCGGTTATGACCGCATCTATGTGGCGATCGACGGGCCGGACAAGCTGGATTTAGACGGCGCGATGACGCCGATCGTGGGCTACGCGGTGATGAAAGAAGGACGCATCGTGGAATTGATGACTTCGCAGGAACGCCCCGACGCGGCCGCGCAACTTCTGGCTCGCGCATGCGGCGATGCCATCGAGCGCGACCAACACACCATGCGGCTCGACGCGCCGCCGGGCCATCCGCTGCATCGTTTGATCGAAGCGGCCGGCGGCCGGCATCGCTGTCACGAGGCCGAACAAGGCGAAGTATTCATGGTCAAGCTGTTCGACCCGCTGGGTTTTCTAGAGCAACTTGGTCCGCAGTTGCATCAGCGGGCTAAAGCCGCCGGTCTGTCGCGGCCCTGTGAGTTGGGTCTGCTATTGGGCCCAGAGAAATTATCCGTCGTTGTGACTCGCCGCAGCGTGAAACTGATCGCTGGAAAACTGGGACGCAGCTATCTGGCATGCACAACGGCGTCGCTAGCGCAGTTGATGCTAGGACACCTGGACGTGGAAGCCGCAACAGCCACGGGTCGACTTACGGCGTCCACGCGCGTGGCCGTCGAGACGGCCAGCGCGCTCTTCCCGCGGCTGCCCATGTGGCGAGCACCATGGGACGATTTGCCAGGGTAGCGCACTTTCAGCCATGCAATGAAGGGTAGCCGAAGTCGCCAGACTTTGGCCGGGTCTCGGGAAACCAAACTCTGTAGAGTTCGGCTACATGCATAAGTTTTTGGTTGACGGAGCACTAGCCTGTGACTTGCCGAACGGGAGCCGACTACAGTTCCGAGAATTCGGCCATGAATTCCAAATCGGGAAGAGCTTCCTTAAGCTTCCTTCTGCCGTCATCGGTAACCTTCGTCTCCTGCAAGTCCACGAGCGTTAGCTTGGGAAGTTTTTCCAAATGTACCAGACCGTCATTGGTAATCTCCGTGCCGGTCAGAGCGAGTTCTTCGAGCGAAGTAAGTGCCGCAAGTTTTTCCAGTCCGGCATCGGTGACCTTCGTATTGCGCAGGGCCAGATCGCGCAGCTTTGTCAGGCCCGTCAGATGATCGAGCGCGGCATCGGTGATAGCGGTGTCGCTGAGCCGCAGTGATTCCAAATCTGTCAGCCCGGCGATGTGTGACACGCCGCTGTCCGTCACGCCTGTCCCGCCGACTCCCAATTCCCGCAAATGCGTGAAGGTGGCCACGGTCTCTAGACTCTTGTCCGTGACCTTCGTGTTACGCAGGCGGAATTCGCGTAGTCCGGTCAGCGGTGCCAGTTCAGCCACGCCCGCGTCGGTGACCGCCGTGTCGCTGAGCCGCAGATGCTCCAGTCGCTCGAGGCTCTTGACATGCGCCATCCCAGCGTCGGTGACAGCGGTGGAGGTCAACCCCAACTCTTCAAGACTCTTCAAGCCTGCGACATGTTTCAACCCGTCATTGGTGACTTTCGAACTGGATAATTCGAGAAACCTGAGCTTCGACATGCCTTCGAGTTTTGCCATTGTTGCATCGGTCGCCGCGCTGCTGGTAAAGCTGACCGACGAACCGTCTGCAATCTTGGCGATCTGTGCATCGGCACTGGCCTCGGGTGTGAAAGTGCTATCGCCACCACCGCAACCGACAAAACAACACACAGCCATACAGCCTGCCACCATCAGAAACAAATGGAATGGACGGCGCATAAAAATCTCCTTCGCGAATTGCTACGACGTGAATTTCAATAATCACAGCGATGTGAACATCACGGCGACATGAACGATGGTGCGATTCTAAGCCAAATTGACTTGCAAATCAATCACCCTGTCGCCCCCCGTTTGCGTAGCCAGTCAATGAGTTCCACATAGGTTGCCTCTTCGTCGGGTGCCCGTAACAAAAATCGGCCGGCCCGCGGCAACGCGTTCAAGCTGCTCGTGAGCCGCTCGTGCCGCCGCCGCCAACCCGCGCACGCTGGCCCGCCCCGGACTGCCGCCATAGCCGGGTGGGTTGATCGCCCAGATTTCACAGCGACACTGGGCCCAACAATCTGCTGGATGAGAAGTGGCCCGCTCTGCGCGTCCGCCGGTGCCGGGGAATTTCAAGATGAAAAGTTCCGCGTCGCCGGCACTGCTGTCACCCGTGCGCTGCGACCAAACTTCGACGCTGCCTCCCGGATAATCGATCACCTGCCGGGTCTTATCTTCGACCGGAATCGCATGCCGCGTTGGGCGGAGTACAAACCTATCAGCGATTCGGGCGAGCATGATGACGGCAATGCTACCTGGAGTTAAGTTCGATTGGGTCGGCCCCCCGCCGCTGCGATTCGCGCTTATGCAGGTGCATAGCAACTCTTCCAGCGAATCCATCTTCACCAGTCACTTGATTCGACTGCGAGTCACGCGTTACACGTTCACCGCTTCTCGCGCGGATTCCGCTTCTCGTGCGGATTCCGGCGATTTGAATTTAAAGGCCTGGCTTTGGCTGAAGAACTTCAGCGGGTTCTCGTAGACCACTTTGCGGATCAAGCTCTCGGGGTGGCCGCGGCGGCGCATTTCCAGAATCAGGTCGGGGACGGCGGTGGGTTTCGAGGGGCCCCAGTCGCCGGCCGAGTTGGCCAGCAGCCGCTCGGGGCCGTACATCTCGATGATGTCGCAGGCCCGCTGCGGCGTGCACTTGCTGACGGGATACAACGTCATGCCGGCCCAGAAGCCTTCGTCCAGCACGTGGCGGACGGTGTGCTCTTCGACGTGATCGACCAGCACGCGGCTGCGGTCGACGCGGCTGTCATCGCAGAGCATGTCCAGGATCATGCGCGTGCCTTGATACTTGTCTTCCAAATGCGGCGTGTGAATCAGAATCTGCTGTTCGTACTTCACCGCCAACGCGACGTGCTCTTGAAAAATCGTGGCTTCATTTTTGGTGTTCTTGTTCAGTCCAATTTCGCCGATGCCCAGCACGTTGGGCCTATCCAAAAACTCGGGGATCATGGCGATGACTTCGCGCGACAGGCTGACGTTCTCCGCCTCTTTGGCGTTGATGCACAGCCACGTGTAATGCTGAATGCCGTACTGGCCGGCACGCTTCGGTTCGAATTCGGTGAGCTGCCGGAAGTAGTCGCGGAAACTGTCGACACTGCCGCGGTCGAAGCCGGCCCAGAACGCCGGTTCGCTCAGCGCCACGCAGCCCATCTTGGCCAGCGTCTCGTAGTCGTCGGTGGTTCGCGACACCATGTGAATATGCGGGTCGATGTAATACATCTTGGAAAACCTTGTGGGCTCGGGGAGAGGTCGAACAACTACCGGGGACGCGACGGCAAGTTAAAATTCTGCTGCCAATCGTCGTCGTACTGCCGCGAGAAAATCAACTGGATCTGTTCGGCGCGGTCCCCATGTTCGTCTTGCAGCACCGCCAGGGCCTCGCGAATCAGTTGCATCCGGCGGTCGGCGGCGACCGAACCGTGGGCTCGGTCAAGCCGGTCGAACGACGCGGCAAGTTCCAGCAACTTCGCGCGGATTTCCAAATACTCGCGGTTCAGGATATCAGGGGCAGCCATAGGAATCGGCATGGATGGTTCCTCGCGGATGGTGGGCTCGATCGGACGCCACGCTGCCAGTTTTCGGGCCCGCAAACGGCGGCGTATTGTTCAATCGGGGTGAGAGTACTTGCTTCTTCCAGTTTCTCCGCTGAGGCGTAGGAAATCAAGTCACTCTGCGGTTCGACGGAGGCGATTTATTTGTTGAAGCTGCGAAAGTTGTATGACAGGCCTCCGAGCGGCCTCCGAGCGCCTCCGAGCCCGTCGACACACCAAAATCGTTATTCGACGGGCTCGGAGGCGCGTCGTACATAGGTCAGACAGTGAAAGCGTGAATGGCCCTGGCGAGTCGAAGTTGCCCGCTGTCGCGGTTTCACGTAGCATGGTGGGGGCTGGTGCGTTGCCGGCTGTGGTCTTGAAGTTTATCGATCACGCAAATTGGGAAGTCGTCACGCATGCTTGCCGAAAGTATCGGATTTGTCGGGGCCGGACAAATGGCCCGGGCGCTGGCCCGTGGGTTTGTGGCAGCGAAGCTGGTTCGTGCGGACCAGATCGCGGCCTACGATCCCGTGCCCGCCGCCGCCGATCAGTTTGCGGCCGAGGTGCCCAGCGCGCGTGTGCTGGACGACAATCGCTCGGTGGCCGAAGCGTCGGACGTGGTGGTGCTGGCAGTCAAACCGCAGCACATGCTCGGTGTCATGGACGGCTTACGTGGTGCCGTATCCGCCGATAAGTTGATCGTGTCGATTGCGGCGGGCGTGCCGTTGGCGACGCTTGTCGATGGACTGGGCTGCCGGCGCGTCGTGCGCGTGATGCCCAACACGCCCTGCTTGATTGGGCAGGGAGCATCTGCGTACGCTCTTGGCGCGGGGGCGAGCGCAGAAGACGGCCAATTGGTCGGCCAACTGCTCAGTGCGGTCGGCGTTGCGTTTCAGCTCGACGAACGGTTGCTCGACGCGGTTACGGGTCTCTCGGGTTCCGGGCCGGCATACGTCTATTTGATGATTGAAGCCTTGAGCGACGGCGGCGTGCGCATGGGCCTGCCGCGTGC
>JBGTKH010000431.1:0-28612 GCA_041744735.1 Pirellulaceae bacterium
TCAGATAAAAAGATACGCTGCCGGCCATAGGCATTTCCTTATGTGCGACCCCGTTTGATGGATCAGCAACTAGTTTCCCGTGCCATCACGAGCGATAGGGTTCGCCCCAAACTCGTACTCCGTGGCCCAGTGGCCTTGCAGGTCGGCGCTCTTGACCGCGAAGAAATTTTGCAAGCTGATCACCACCTGCAGCGAAAAGTCGCAGGAGTAGGTCCGCGGGTCCATCGAAGTGGCGCATTTGTAGTTTTGGAACCACTGCATCCACGTCTCGTTGCCACCGCCCGGCGGCGGCAACGGTCCTCCTGCCGGCACGGAGCCCGGCGGCACCAACGACGTGACGGCCGGGTATTGGGCCGTGGCGTGACACGACAGACAAGATGACGTGTTCAAGTCAGCCGGCCCGTTCAGCCGCGAATTCCAGCCGAGATGCTGCGGGGGCGATTGCTCCAGATCGAAGATCACGGTTTGTTCGAGGTCCTTGTTGATGATGTCCCCGAGCGGCTTCGGCGGGTACGGAGTGACGTTGTTGTCCGTCTTGTCCGGGTCGTTGCCCCACATCACGCCCAGCGGCACGAGGTTCAAAAACTTGTTGGGATTGTTCACCGCCCCGTTGTAAACGAACGTTCCAAAGACCCACCCGGTGAAGCCCGGATCGTCTTCGTAACGCGGATCACGGACCAGCACGTCCATTTGCAACAAGTGCATGTCGGTGACGGCCCGTTGCGGCGAGTTCCAATTCTCGGTGATGTAAGCTTTCCACGTGAGCGGGTTATCCAGGAACGGAACGATATCGTCGCCCTGCGGCGCGTCGGTGAACAGCAGTTTTGCGAAGACAGTGCCGTGAGGAAATCCGCCGCCAAACCGCCGATCGGTAGCGCGGGGATCCGGCATGTCCGGGTCCTTCCACATCTGGCCCAGCGTGTAACCGGCGAAGCTATTCACGAGTGTGACCGCGTACACCTGATAGCTGCCGATCTGCGTGCCGGCAAGCTGGTAGGCCGAGACCGGAGCCTCTTTGATCAACCCGTGAAAACCCTCCGTGCCGCCGTTGGGCGGATAACCGGTCGTCGAATTCGGATGCAACCAAGGGATGTGGTACCACGGGCGCACTTTATTCGTATGAGGGTTCCAGTCTGGCAAATTACCCTCGAATGAATATGCTTGAACCGCCTTTAGATACTCCAATGGCTCTTTTGTAAAGTCTTTTTGCTTGATGAACGCGGGCATTTCCGAGGCTGGCGGCATCTTCTTGGGAAAATCGGTTTTGATACGGAACAGCGGATGATCCGAGTAGCTTGCGACATATTCTTGGTTGGAAACCATAAAGCCGAAATCCGGGAATTGGCTCCGCCGGTGGTGCGGAGACGCGAGTGCCACGAGCTCTTTAGAAAGTGAATCATCCTCACCCGCGACGGAGTCGCCATCATCGGCAACCGCGTTGCCACCGTTGGCTACGGTATCACCATCGGCAACGGCATTATCTTTGGCGGCGGCATCATCTTTGGCGGCAGAATCGCCGGGCTCGGAACCATTGGTCGCCTGAGGAAGATTGGCGAATCGCATCATCCCGAAGAGAATTGTCGCCAGGCAAATGACTGCACCAAATACAATCAGCGTCCGTGTTTTCATGGAAGCGCTCCCTGGTAAGAACAGTATTGCGACTGAGACTGACGGTTAGTTCGACTCGCCTCGCTGAACCTCGCTGAAGAATTGAAGCCGGCAACATACCACTTCACGGCTCATTGTCAAATCATTTATTGACGACAGAGCCCAGAATTTACAAAACAGCAATTGCACAAGGAGCGATTTGAGACAACGCCTAAGCGGATGAGTTGTTGCGGTGCTCAATCAATTCGCAACAAATGGCTAGTGCGATCTCAAAAGGCGAGCGGGCTCCCAAGTCCATACCACATGGCGCATGTACACAACCACGCGCAAGTTCCAACATTCCTTGGGACTTCAAGTCTTGCATCACCAACGCCGCTCTCGTGCTGCTCGCAATCAGCCCGATATAGGCAGGCGCGCGCGTGAGAATGTTGCGCAATACCAAGTGGTCGCCCTTGTGTTGCGTAGCAATGACGACGTAGCTGCCGGCGCCGACATCATCTAGTTCGTAGGCGTCGTCATTGAGGATGCGACATACAGGCGGCGGATAATCGCCCGCGGACGCCCCAACACTATTCACCGTAACCTGCCAGTCGAGCGAAACGGCCAATTGAGCCAGACTCTCGGTAATACGATTGTGCCCTACCAAAACAAGCTGTGAACGCCGCGGACCCGGCATGCCCCGTGGCCGGAATTCTGCCGGTATGTGCTTGACCCGCCACAGCGGCTGGCCGGACCTGCTTGTATCGAGCCCCAACAACCAGGCCGCCAAGCTGATGGCTTCCTCCGCCGCCGTGCGGGCGTGGATGGGAAGGCCGGAGGTTACGAGCCCGGCATGCTCACGCAGAACCATTGCGCCGGCCTCGTCGTGCGGACTTACGACCACGTAATCAGCGGCATCTATGTAATCAGCGGCATCTAGGCCGGAGAATTCCGCCTGCGGCAGGACCGCGAAGCCGATTTTTATCGCCCATTCCGCAAGCCATCGAGCTGTGGGATCGTTACGCAAAATCAGCAGCCGCTTGGGCGGCATCAGCGGATCGATGTAAACGGCAATGTTTCCGCCGCAGGGCATGCCGACCCCAAACACTTCATCATTGAGTTCAACGCTGATCATCCGTGGAACGCCCGTTTGGATGGCTTGCTGCGCGTGCTGTATTACGAAGCTTTCAGCGCAACCTCCGCCAACCCATCCAAACACATTCCGGCCTTCCTGGGAGATAATTGCTTTGGAACCTGTTCTGGCGGAGGCAGACCCGTGCACGGCGACGACCGTGGCGACAGCAATGGCCTGCCCGCGCTCGAGCTCTTTCAACACAGCTTCATAGAAGTCGCGGCCGGCAACTGAACTCAATCCGATGCGTTGCTCATCTCGCTCGGCGTGCGGCGTCGTCAACTGCTTGTGAGATGTTTCGTCGCCCATATAATGTTTCGTACTTGGTCGGTCGAATGATGAAGCCGGTAGAATAACATATTGCCGACACGGGAACCACCAATGCCACGACAATCTTATCAACCTTCTGCGGTCGATGGCGCGTTGCCGAACACGGACGGGGATCCAGTCGCTGACCGCCGAACACTGATCCTCGATCACTCTCGCCATCCACGTAACTTTGGCACGCTGGCCAGCGCAAACCGCACGGGCAAGGCAGAGAACCCGGTGTGCGGCGACCGATACCAAGTGTTCCTGAACGTCATGGCCGGCCGCATCGAGGCCGTTCGCTTTCGTGGAACCGGTTGTGCCATCTCGATGGCGTCTGCGTCGATGATGATGGATCTCGTCGAGCACCAGCCGGTTGGTGACGCGGAATCGCTCGTGGATAACGTTCGCAAGCTGCTCGCGGGAGAATTGAGCGAAGATTCTTATGCTGCGTTGGGAGACCTAGTCGCGCTGGCGGGCGTGCGACCGTTGCCTTTGCGCATGAAGTGCGCGATCCTTCCGTGGCACGCATTGCTCGCGGCCCTCCGCGACGAGTCGAATCCAGCATCGACGAAATGACAATCGAGAGCCCGCGCCGCGTGAATCGATTGAGTGGCGCGCGTCGCACGAATCGAGCCGACTCGCCTGCCGGTTGGCCTCGACAGGCCGATGGGCCAGCAAAGTGGTCAGGGGCGGGGTTGAACCGCCGACACACGGATTTTCAGTCCGGCAACAATCAGCGGAAACGACGGGAAAAACAGAAAATCCTGACAATGCGGGGGCAAATGCGGGGGCAGTTGAAACGAAACCCGATGCCATTGACCCCGATTTGGCGGCAGTGATCGAACAATGGCCAGACCTGCCCGCGGCGTTTAAGGCCGGCATCGTGGCAATGGTCAAAGCGGCCGGCACGTGCGATTGAAAGGGTGGCAGGAAATGGCAGGTAGTGGCAGGAAAAACGGCGACTCGACGCTGGTGTTGGCGCTCGCGGCTGGCACGACGGTCAAAGAGGCAGCCGAGCAAGTCGGCGTGGGCGAGCGCACTGTGTATCGGCGGCTGGAAGATGCTGAGTTTCAACGGCGTGTTGCTGCTGCGCGCAGCGAAATGTTAAGCCGTGGGGTGGGAATGCTCGCCGATGCGACAACCGAAGCCGTATCGACCATGCGGAAGTTGTTAGCGGCTAAGTCGGAATCGGTGCAATTGGCCGCTGCGCGTGCGATCCTTGAACTTGCCAGCCGCCTACGCGAATCGGTAGAGTTGGAGCAACGGATAACCGAACTGGAGCAGCAAGCCAATGGTCAAGTCGCTTCGCTCGCGATTGGACAGACTAGAGCGGCGTTTGGCGGCTCGAATGGATCGAAACGAGTCTCTTGAACACCCAGGGATAATGCAACTGGTGGAAGAGTTGGAAGCTCAGCCGGAATGGAATAGACTTTGCCGAGATCATCTAGCCGTCAGCTACCGCGAAGCCGTCGAGGGAAATTCCTCTGCGGAAAGCGAGTGCCTGGAACGGCGGCTTGAAGCAATGGTGGCAGAAACGGAACGCCGGATGATTCTAGGCAGACAAGCCGGCATCATCGCGACGGTGGAGGCAGCTCGATAGGAATTGTGTTGGGGGCTAACCGATCGAAACTTCGACGCAACAGCATAAGGCGCGCAACAAGACGGGGCTTTCACGTGACCTGCGCGACGCACACGGGCGCGAAACTGTTTCACTTTTTCAACAGTCGCAACCCCTTTTCCTCGTGGAGGTTAAGTGCCTCAGACAGTTAAAAATGCCAATTGATTTAGGACAAACCGCAAAACGGACGTTGGTCTCGGCGACTACGCGGGGCCGCAACCCGCAGTTCGGAATTGAATTCGCCGGCAAGTTTTCGCAAACTTGATAACGAGCGCGACGCCAACTGTCGATTGACAGCGGCGAGTATCGGAAGTCCACAATTCCTTTGTGACGAGAGGCGACGATGGGTGGATTTGGCAGCGGCAGAGGCGAATGGGACGAAAAGAAAAACACGGTCGAGGAGTGCTTTGCCTTGGACGTGAACTGGCTTGCTCGCTACGGCAACTTGGATGACGGGCGACATGCACTCGCAACCGTGTGGCGTTGCGGTTCGCCGGCCGGCAGCGTCGATTGCGAAGTGCTCGATATGGACGGTCATTGCGGCTATCTGCAACTGCGGTACACCAGGCACGGCCATGACGTGGTCCTCGGAATTCAACTGGTAACGACCACGCCACACCTCGGCGGCGTGCGTTGGTGGTTCCTTTGCCCGCATCGCGCGGACGGCGAACAATGCGGCGGACGTGTCGCCAAGCTCTACTCGCCTCCAAACGGCCTGTATTTCGGATGCCGGCAATGCTACGACCTGACATACCAGAGTTGCCAAATGAGCCGCAAAGATGACGGATGGATGGGGCGCTTTCAGCGTGATCCCGACCTTATGACGCGCATTGCCGAGCAACGGCGTTCACGTCAGCGGCGGTGACGAACGCCGATTCGGAAGCGGGCGACGGATTGGGGAATGGTCAAACAGTTCATCGACAAAATTGGACACCCTAAAAAAAGGGCGCAATTGCCGTGCGGATTGGAAACGGTCGAATAGCCGGCTGGTCGAAAGATATGAAACGACTGAATCGCTTTCAGCTAAAATCGAAGTTTCGTGCAACACATAGGCAGTCAACAAATGGCAGGGAGAGTCAACAAGGCCAGCCCAACGACCGTGCGGGCGATCGAACGAGAACTCCGTTGCATCGAACTGCGCAGCCAGGGAATGACATTTGAGGAAATCGCCCAGCAACTCGGCATGGAGCGTTCCGGGGCTTACCGTGCCATGCTCCGGGCCTTGAAGAAAGCTCGCCGGCAAACCAGCGAAGTCGCCGAAGCATATCGGGACGCTGAACTCGAAAGGCTGGACGAAAGAGAATTGAAACTTGAACAGTACGAAGCCCGACTTGCCGGTAAACTTGATCGTTGTGAAGAATCGGGGGAATTGATTGCATGTATCACCGTGCTGCTAAGGGTGATCGACAGCCAACTTAAGATTCTCGACCGGCGCGCCAATTACCTTGGTTTGTACTTCCGGGACCGAAAGCCGCTGGATGACGAAGGACACCGCGTTGCGGGGAAGACGCTCGAAGAGGCACGGCAGGAATTGTTCGACCGTATTATGAAGCGGATTCAGTTACGGGATTGAATGGGGATCTTCGCAAATGCAGAACCAACTAGCCGAACAAACCCGAACACGTCCACGCGCCCGCGTGTGGGAGGCGGCGTTCCTGTCTGCGCTTCGGCGGGCGGCTAACGTAAGCGAAGCGGCGACGGCGGCTGGAATTGGACGGACGACCGCCTACGAGGCACGTCAGCGTGACAAGCCGTTCTCGGATCGCTGGGATGCTGCGATTGAGGAAGCGTGTGACGCGCTGGAACGGGAAGCGTGGCGGCGGGCTGTCGAAGGCGTCGAGGAGGCAGTTTTTCAGCAAGGCGTCGAAGTAGGCCGCGTTCGGAAGTACTCCGACTCGTTGATGATTGCGCTGTTGAAAGCCCATCGACCAGAGAAGTATCGCGAGCGCCACGACCATCGACACGAGCACGATGGAGAATTCCGAGCAGCTGGCACGTCACCTGAAGAGGCACGGCAGCACATTTTGAAGATGCTTCAGCGATTCGTCGGCACGGAAGGAAACCTATCGTGAAAAAGCCAAAACCCTCGTCGAGTCGTGATTCGCTCACTTCGCAGACTGGAGTAGAGTCGCGGGAATCGGTCGAGGCATGGGCGTGTGATCTTGTAGCCGCGATCGGCAAGCGGCAGACCCGCACCGTGCTGGCCGATTACAAGCGACTGGCTGCCGACAAGGAACTCTCGGAATTTGATCGGGCGGTTGCCAAACAGCGTGCGGCGGTGCTGAGCAAGCTGATCGACCGAGATTCCGAACGGCCGGCGAAGCGGAAGGCGTGGACCGACTGACATTAGCGGACGGATCGACAGATCGACTTCGCACGGGATTTCTTCCTGCTCCACGGGATGATGGCGCGTTGATTTCCGAGACGAATTGGCGAAAATGAAGTCGTTCCAGTTGGTGGTTTACCGGACTAAGCGACAGATCGTGCCGATTAAATGAACGTTTCTTGGACAATTAGCTGAAGTGGTGTCCACCGCTGGTGTTGCGTCATTCTGACTCCTTAACGTCGGATCAACCAACTCCGATGTGAGTGCATGTCGCCACACCGCCGGTGTGGCGTCGCCAGTTCGTTACAGTTAAACTTCAAAATGGCCCCGAACGTGGAAACAGACTTTTCGACCGAAACTTCTCAGTGCGAAATCGTCCTTCAATTTGGTAGCATAGTTGACACCCGCATAATCGACACTTACGCTGTTTCGTTCGGTTAGCCCATCGTCCAGAGCCGATATGTGGCGTGGGTATCGCGGCTGGGCGAAGGGGTGTCACAGGAGTTCACAAATGTTGTCACTGAAACACATCCTGAAAGTCGGTCGCTTGTTTGACCAGACAGGGGAGCCGCGGCCCGGCTTCCTGCACGATGAAGTGGACAATCTCGAAGGTCAGGGCATTGCGGTCCAACCTGGGGCGCTGACCTCCGCGGAGAAAGGTCGCTTAGTGGGAACCAGTGAAACAAAGTCGGTGAGGGTTTCGCTCGATTATGTAGAAGACTTAAAGACAGGCGACGTACGGATTGTCCAGCGGTAGGCCACCGTGACATGCACTTCACCGGCGAGAATGCCTTTTTAGTACTTCGGCGCGACTCCGAAGGCGGTCTGTGGATCGTGTCTATCGTTCCAGATGGGCAGGACGCGATCGCCATTTGGAATGCTTCAACCCGACTGTCGCCAATCTTCGGTGTCAGTACGACTGACTACAAGTCTCCCACCAATTTCGACTTCTCGCCAAAGTCCCATTTGGTGTTTCTCGGGCCGGTCCATCCGGAGGACATACCTGCGCTAGTTTCAATAAAGTGCCACGTCTGGCTGACACTTGGGCTTTTCAATGTCGTTCTTGCGACGGCCACAGAGAATGAAGCTCACGAAGTGGTTAAGTGGGCAAGAAACAAGCACCTTCCTTTCGAGCTATGGAACGTCGAAGACGGTCAAGTGACGAAAATGTCAACGTGGTCTCCTCCGCGGCTGGAAAACGACTGGCGCGAGACTCTTGCCAGTATCTGGCAGTCGGCCTTCCGCGATGAACTCAAAGAAGCCGTACAGGAGTATTGCCCTCTGATGGCTTCCGCGATCTCGCGTAGCGCCGGCATTCCCTTCGGTTTCTCCACCGAGCTTGTCAAGCTAAACGAAAGCGTATCAGAACTTCTCGCGGCATTTCGAGAAGACGCCACGAACGACCGTCCCTATTGGGCGCTGGGCCAATTCCTGGTAATCAACGCGGCCCTTTCGCGATTCTCGTCGCAGACATTCGCCGGTACGACGCCGATCGAATCGACCGAGTGCCACTTTTGGCTCCACTCACTTCTAGGCATCGGCGTAGCCACGATAGCGTTTCGGAACATTCGTATCTTCATTCAGTCCACGCTGGGTGATGCGCGAATCGCCGACCGTTTTGCGGCACTCAAGGATCGGCCGAACACCGTGGATCTGACATTGCAATTCCCGCCCGATGAAGATTATCTCGGCAACGTCGAGTTGAAATCATCTGAGGAGGTAGTTCCCTTGCTCGCATACTTCAGCGCACGCGATGGATATCGCAGCACCGAGTTGACTGTCAGTGCACCGCTTGCTGCAGTCTCAGCGTGCAATTCACAACGTTGGTCGCTGCTGACTTTGACCCACGAATTTTCGCACGTCGTCGTTCGTGCAATCCAAGCCGATCTGTATCCGAGCTTTGACGATCTCCGTCAACTTGACCAATGCGTGGAACTTGTTGCTGCCCGAGCGCCGGCTAGAACCACGTTTGATGAGATACGGCGGCTACTCTTGTTCTCTATCGTGAAGATGGATGATGCCGCCGCCGGGAGAATTGCCGGCGAAAGCGTTGAACTAAATCCCGAATCGCTAAAAGTACTTCTGCAACGGTGGCGACAAGACGTTGACGAAATCATGGTTCACGTCTTCGATTTCATGTATTTTTACGGTCAAGACGTGGAGAGGTACGTCGCCGGTATCTGGGCATCGTGGGGCACAATTCCGAATATCAGCACACGAGTACTCGATTATGTCGTTCGTAGCATTTGTGCTGTGTTGACGAAACACCTGAGGCGGGGATTCATGGCGGAAGAGACAGCGAGAGATCAAGTTCGACAGGCACTTAAGAGGCTGCAATTACGGGATGGAGCCTCCCAATATGTCGAGCAAGCACTCGACTACATGACGAATCAGTGGGAATCCTTGGTTCGGCCGCGCGTGCTGGCTCGGCGGCAGATCGTGAAAATTGTAAATGCGTACTTGTTTTCCGAAAGCATCGCCACACAGGTGCGCGGTGAAGCGGAAATCAGTAGTTCCGGTGAGGGTAAGAAGGAAGGCTACCCGTTCAAGAAACACGACCTTGCGATTCACCGCGTTACGAACCCCCTTCATTTTGCTGAGATTTATACCGACACGTTGACGCCGGATGTAACGCAAAGCGCCTGGATGCTATACGTCCTCGCATTTTGCTTTAACTACAATGGATGACCACGAAGCCTATAGTCTGAGCGGCTCTTTGCTGGAATGGCCAATGAGCGCAATACAGCGCGCACATCTGGAAGGCTGTCCGGACCTCAAATTTAGGCGATTCATCGGCTCTTCGAGTTGGGAGGAGTTTGAATTTACGTCGAAGGAACCACTGCGAGGCGAAGACGAATCCGTCGTCAGTGGCCCGTATCGCTATGTCGTAATTTGCCGGCGGAGCGGTCCGCGCATGGCCATGTTGAGTCTTAACCGACGTATCGTTGATCGGCTGGCAGAACGTCTTGTCGCTGAGGTGTTCGCTATCAGACTGCGACGTGTGTCCATTGCGGTGGATGCACTCGTGAAAGGTCTCGTCGAACGTCCAACGCAGTACTGCTTGAGTTTCATTTATGCGCGTGTTCCAGCGTTCGGTGCATCGCTACGAAACATTTCCTTTTATGGCGACGACCTTGGCGAAGCGTCCGTGTTCCGCGAGAACGTACATTTGCTGAATGTCTTTGTGTGCGGGCTCCGCAGAACTGAAGGTGGTTCCGAAATTCTTCGACTGACGAGCGACGGCCGCATTTCCTTCAACATGCAATCGCCGGAGAAGGTCCTCGAAGTGGAAGAGGTCCTGCGATTTCTTCGCAAGGACGAGTATCTCAGTACAGATATCTGGCCCCAAGGTTAGTCGCCTTCCGCGTGACTCGAAAGAGAATGACAATGTCGAAAGTAAACATGGCTTGCCATGACGATTTCAATGCCCGGCAACAGCTGATTGATTATTTGGCGTATCAGTTGGTACATGGGCGATTGGCTTTAGTCTTGGGAGCGGGAATATCCGTACCGTTCGGGTTACCCGACTGGGAGCGATTGATCAAACAGCTCTTCGACAATAAGTCCGTAAGTCCACCAAGTGGACCACCTGAATGGCAAGTCGAGTATTTCCGGGTCAAATACTACAAAGCGGACTCGCGAGGCTTTGTGGATGCAATTCACAAAGTTCTATATGACCACGTAAAGGCTGATTTCTCAACGCTTCGCGGGAATGGGACGCTTACCGCGATTGGATCGCTAGTAATGGCGTCACGACGAGGGAGCGCTTCTGATGTAATCACATTCAACTTTGACAATCTGCTGGAAATGTTTTTGGGATACCACGGTTTCGTCACGGCTTCGATCTTTACGAAATCGCACTGGGCACAAGCGGTTGACGTGACGATCTACCATCCCCACGGGCTAATACCGTTCGATCCCAATCAAGAACGGAGCGACGGAGGGGATGTTATTTTCGATCAGTCGTCGTACAGCTCCGTGGTCGGTAAGGCTGACGATCCGTGGCGACAAACGGTACTCACGATTCTTCGCCGACGAACATGCCTGTTTATCGGACTGTCGGGGAAGGACGACAATTTGGACTCAATGATGAAAGAGTGCCGAAATCAACATGCTTGCCGAGATGAGAATACCGCATATTGGGGCGTGACTTTCTCGACGAATGATGATGACGTCGCACGGACCATCTGGCAGGAACGCGGCATTTTTTACAACCGAATAGCAGACTACGCCCAGGATCTTCCAGAGTTCTTGTTTGCG
Organism: Pirellulaceae bacterium; assembly: GCA_041744735.1. Classification (GTDB taxonomy): domain Bacteria; phylum Planctomycetota; class Planctomycetia; order Pirellulales; family Pirellulaceae; genus JBGTKH01. Next base: position 11,233 of record JBGTKH010000431.1, read on the forward strand.
ATCTGCCAAAAGTCTGCGTCGATTCGCCTTGCTTCCTAGTGAAGCACGTATCTCCGACCTTCCCCGCAAGTCAATGTTATCTGCGGCATTGGCTGGCTCTCCGATTGCTGCGAGAATTCGCCTCGACGCGCGTGGATCTTTCGAGGCGGTACACCCCGCTGCGGGGGACCTCGCTAGGCATTGGCGACCGCGGCGGGTGGCTTCGGCCGTTAACGTGGTCGCCCGGCGAAATCAGCGACAGAAATGGCAGATCGTTTCCATCCGCAACTCGCCGGTGATTTGCAGGCAAGCCAGAATCGCGGCTAGGTCCGAGCGAGTTGCGAGTCGAGCCGCCCTTGACGCCTCGTCCATTACAGCAACTTCAGGTTGTCGTTCACAGTTGGAAGCAACGGAATGCCATGCACGAATTGGAGCGGCGGGGTAAGTCCACCGGGCGAAAATACTTTCGAGATTCGCGTAACGAAACCCTTGATGACCGTTGGGGGTATCGTTACAATACTCTTGTTGAGAGGGCACGTCATCCCAACGGGAGAAAAAGCCATGTCGCCAGCCGCCAAGAAGCTCGTCGCCTACTTTCGAGTCAGCACCCAGAAGCAAGGCAAATCCGGTCTAGGGCTGGAAGGCCAGCAAGCGGCGTTCGATCAGTTCGCGGCTCACACCGGCGGCAAGCAGATCGGCAGTTACGTCGAAGTCGAGACCGGCACCAACAAGCGCCACCGCCCGCAATTGCAAAAGGCAATCTCGCACGCCAAGTGCGCCGGCGCAACGCTCGTTATCGCGAAGTTGGACCGACTGGCCCGCAACGTCCACTTTGTTTCCGGCGTCATGGAATCGGGCGTCGAATTCGTCGCCTGCGACAATCCGCACGCCAACCGGCTGACGATTCACATTCTCGCCGCCGTCGCCGAAGACGAGGCGGTGCGAATCAGCGAACGAACGAAAGCCGCGCTTGCAGCCGCCAAGCGACGCGGGACAAAGTTGGGCAGCGCTCGACCAGGACATTGGAACGGCAAAGAGGACCGGCGCTTAGTCGGCGCTCACAAGGGCGGCGAAGCGGCGGCCATCGTCCACAAGCAAGCAGCAGACGAAGTTTACGACCACATTTCGCCGATGGTCAAAGAACTGCATGACGCCGGCAAACCTCTCCAAGCCATCGCGGACGAATTGAATGGGATGGGGCACACGACCCGCCGCGGCAAGGCTTGGAATCGGATGCAGGTGCTGCGGGTGTTGAAGCGGGCGTCGTGACCGAAACATCGGGACCAAGGAACGCGATGCGTTACGGCAAAGCTGGGAATCTCGCCTGCCGGCTGGGCAGGCTAGAAGCAAGTCGGTGTCACCTTGTTGTCACTGACGGGATGAGCAGTTCCTCTTTTCGGTGACCGACTTTGCCGGCGCTAGTTGAGTCTCGCCTTTCAGTGGGATAGACTCCGGCCATCGGGTGCTCGACGCGATCGCTACGCTTCGGGCTTAATTCGGACCGGGGGTGGTTGCGGCTTCTGCACCTGCCCGTTTCGCAACACCCACCGGCCGTGCCCGTGAGCGGTAGGTGGGAACACCCAATGCTTGTGCGCGAACTCTTTGGGCTTGTGCAAGCGTGGCTACGTCGGCCGTCCACGAAATCCTGCTAGTTGTCGGAGGAACGGCGGCGGCTGCGGAGTCGAGTCGCGAACTAAGGACGTTTAGAATTGACGACGCAGTACCACGCACGATACTTCGCACACGAGCTAACGCGGCAGAAGCAACCGCGGGGGGTGGATCGACTGTCAATGGCCTTGTTCGATGCCTGTGTGGACTTGAACCCGCATCAGATTGACGCTGCGGCATTTGCCCTGCGCAGCCCGCTTTCAATGGGCGTGTTGCTGGCCGACGAAGTTGGGCTTGGCAAGACGATTGAAGCTGGTCTGGTTCTGTGCCAGTGTTGGGCCGAACGCAAGCGGCGGTTGCTCGTGATTTGCCCCGCGAGCCTTCGCAAGCAATGGGCGCTTGAGTTGGAAGAGAAATTCAATCTGCCCACGGTCATCCTTGATGCTCGCACATTCCGCCAAGAGCAAATGGCCGGCAATGCCCAGCCGTTCCTGACCGGGCGGGTTGTCATCACGTCTCTGAATTACGCCAGTAACATGCGGGCGGATGTCCGGGCGGTGCCGTTCGATCTCGTCGTGATTGACGAAGCCCACAAGCTCCGCAACGCTTACCGCCCCAGCAACAAAATGGGGCAGAACATCAAGTGGGCGGTCGAGGACCGCAAGAAGTTGCTGCTCACGGCCACGCCGTTACAAAACTCGCTGCTGGAACTGTACGGGCTTTCGACAGTCCTCGACGACATGATCTTCGGCGACGTAACTTCGTTTCGGGCACAGTACGCAAACAACGCGGCTGACACGACGGCGCTGCGGGACCGGCTTCAGCACTTCTGCCAGCGTACTTTGCGGCGGCAGGTCGTCGAGTATATCCAGTACACCGAGCGGCGACCCCTGACGTTTCAGTTTCACCCCACAGACGACGAGCAAAAGCTGTACGCGGCCGTTTCCGAATACCTGATGCGAGAAAACACGTTTGCGTTTCCAAAGCGGCAGCGGCACCTGACGGCGTTGATCCTGCGGAAACTGTTAGCGTCCTCGTCTTACGCCGTCGCCAATACGCTCGAAACGATGAAGACACGGCTCGTGCAGCTTCGGGACGGATTGCCTGTTTCCAGCGAACTTGCCGAAGACCTAATCGAAAGCGAAGAAATCGAAGGGGACTTGCTGGACGAGATTCTAGGCGACTCACTGGCCGACGACGATCCTACCCAGCCGGACGATCAGAAGCCGACCCGGCAAGCACTGGAAGATGAAATCAGCGAGTTGCTCCGCTACTCGCAGTGGGCACGCGGCATCGGCATCGACACGAAGAGTCGTTCGCTGCTCAAGGCCCTCGAAGTCGGATTCGTTGAAATGGCGAAGATGGGCGCCAATCGCAAAGCACTCATCTTCACCGAGTCCCGCCGGACACAGGAATACTTGAAGAACTTTTTGGAGGCCAATGGCTACGCCGGGCAGATTGTGTTGTTCAACGGCACAAATTCCGACCCGGAATCTCGGCAGGTAATAGACCGGTGGATCGAGGCGAACGCGGGAGCCGGGCGTGTCACCGGTTCCCGCCCCATTGATAGCCGCACCGCCTTGATCGAACACTTCCGAGACCACGCCTCGGTAATGATCGCGACGGAAGCAGCAGCGGAAGGCGTCAACCTGCAATTCTGCTCGCTTGTGCTGAACTACGACCTTCCGTGGAACCCACAGCGAATTGAGCAACGCATCGGGCGTTGTCATCGTTACGGTCAAAAGCACGATGTCGTGGTTATCAACTTTTTGAACGAACGGAACGAAGCGGACCGGAGAGTTCACGAACTGCTGTCGGAAAAGTTCAGTCTCTTCAGCGGCGTCTTCGGCGCATCCGATGAAGTACTGGGCAGCATCGAATCGGGCGTGGACTTCGAGCGGCGGATCTTGGCAATCTACCAACAATGCCGAACGCCCGAAGAGATCGACGCCGCCTTTCGCGCGCTACAACAGGAAATGGAGGAGTCGATTACGGCCCGTCTGGACGACACGCAGCGCGTCTTGCTGGAAAATTTCGACGAGGATGTCCACGGGCGGCTAAAGATGCGGCTCAGAGATGCACGGGCCACTCTCGACCGCATCAGCCGGATGTTCTGGGCGCTCACCAAATTCATCCTGGCCTCGCACGCGCGATTCCACGACGATGCGCTTTCGTTCCAGCTTCAGAAGGTACCGGCCGATGGATTCAAGCCTGGCCGTTACCATTTGATCGACAAGACACAAATGAACTTGCCCGGCGAGTTTCTATATCGGCTATCGCATCCGCTGGGGCAATGGGTCATCGACCGTGGCAAAATCTGTCCGGCTCCTATTGCAAGCGTCACATTCGACGTGAGCCGCTACACGGCCAAGTTGTCGGTGGTCGAAGCCCTCAAGGGACAGTCGGGTTGGCTGATGCTTCAACAACTGGCCATCGACTCCTTCGACCGTGAGGAATACTTGCTGTTTTCAGCCATCAACGAGGCAGGCAAGTCGCTCGATCAGGAAACCTGTGAACGGCTCTTTCAGTGCGAAGCCTCAGCGTCTCCAATAGATGTTCTGCCGGCCGAGATACAACAGCGGCTGGAGAAGGAAGCGGATCGTCACGCCCAGGCGACGGTCGGCGTTTCACTGGAAGCGAACAACCGGCTGTTCAGCGAAGAGCGCGAGCGGCTGGAAAAATGGGCTGACGACATGGTGGTCGCCGTCGAGAAAGATTTGGCCGACACCAAGGCGCAAATCAAGGCCGTTCGTCGCCAGTCCCGGCTGGCAACCACGCTTGACGAGCAGAACGACTTGCAACAAAAACTGTCGGCATTGGAAAAGAAACAGCGGAAACAACGGCAACAGATTTTTGAGGTCGAAGACGAGATCGCCCAAAAACGAGACGCCTTGATCGACGGCCTGCAAAAACGAATGAGCCAGAAAACGAAGGTCACTCCGCTGTTCACGATTCAGTGGCGAGTGGTCTAGCCAGATACACGAGGAAGCAACGACGTGGCGACGAATCTCGAAAAGCTCCGAGACCTGCTCCAAGAACTGTTCCAACTGGATCAGGCGGACTTGGATTTCGGCATCTACCGCATTATGAACACGAAGCGGGATGAGGTCGTGCGGTTTCTCGACAAGGACTTGCTTCCCCAGGTCCAGGATGCGTTCAAACAGTACAAGTCAGCGGACAAGTCGGTTCTGCAAGGTGAACTCGACAAGCTGGTAGCGAGCGTCCAAGGTGCTGGAATGAACCCGGACGATTCGCCCAAGGTCAAGGAACTTCGTCAACGACTCGCCGATTCCGCCGTGGACGTAACGGCACTGGAGAACGAGGTCTTCTCGCACCTGTTCAACTTCTTCCGTCGCTATTACAGCGAGGGTGATTTCATCTCCCTGCGCCGATACAAGGAAGGCGTCTACGCCATTCCCTACGAAGGCGAAGAGGTCAAACTGCATTGGGCGAACGCCGACCAGTATTACGTCAAGAGCAGCGAGACGTTCAAGGATTACACCTTCAAGATTGCCGGGGGCAAGCGGGTCGGGGTGCATCTCGTCGCCGCTTCCACCGAGCAGGACAACAACAAAGCGGCGCAGGGCAAAGAACGCCGATTCGTCTTGGCTGACAACCCGCTGTCCGAAGAGAACGGCGAACTGTTCATCCGATTCGAGTATCGTCCGTTTGAAGGCAAGGAAAAACAGGACGATCTGAACAAGCAGGCCATCGACGCCGTTCTCAAGACGCCGGGTTTCGAGCAGTGGGCGCAGGAGTTGGGGAAGCTCGCTCCGACCGACAAGCGGCGAGATCGCACGGTGCTGGAAAAGCACCTGACGCAGTACACGGCCCGCAACACGTTCGACTACTTCATCCACAAAGACCTGGGCGGGTTTCTGCGGCGGGAACTCGATTTCTACATCAAGAACGAGGTTATGCACCTGGACGACATCGAACACGAGTCGGTTCCGAAGGTCGAGCAGTACCTCAGCCAGATCAAAGTAATCCGCAACATCGCCCACAAGATCATCCAGTTCCTCGCCCAACTTGAGAACTTCCAGAAGAAGCTGTGGCTCAAAAAGAAGTTCGTGATCGAGACGAACTACTGCATCACGCTCGACCGGGTGCCGGAAGAGCTTTACCCGGAGATCGCTGCCAACGATACGCAGCGGGAAGAGTGGGTACGGCTGTTCGCCATCGACAAGATCAAAAAGGACTTAAACCAGCCAGGATACTCCAATCCGCTAACGGCTGAGTTTCTGAACGCACAGCCCTTCCTACCAGTCTCAACTCGTTGTTTTGGGTCAACATTTGCATCACGGTTGTTACATGGACTTGACGAAGTTTCCGTCCTCAACGGAGTCCTGGTCAACAGCGAGAATTTTCACGCCCTCAAACAGATAATGCCTCAACTTCGTGGGACTATCAGGTTCATCTACATCGACCCGCCTTTTAACACTGGCGATGACGGGTTCCTCTACAAAGACAACTATCAGCACTCTACTTGGGCTTCTCTTCTTTACGACCGCCTTGCCTTGGCCCATTCATTGTTGACGCCGGACGGATCAATCGCCATCAGTATCGACCAAGACGAGATCGGTTTGCTTCGGCTCGTTTTGGACGAACTGTTTGGGCACGACAATCTCATCTCGCTCATCACGGTGAAAAGAGGCAGCGTCACCGGTCACAAGGCTATCAATCCCGGTGTCGTAAACATTTCAGAGTATGTGGTCGTTTACGCAAAGGACCGACGTACATGGACCGGGAATTCGGTTTACAGCCAACGTGACAGGGATACCCGCTACTCCACGTTTATTTCCAATCCGTCTGACGCTGAAGCCACCTTGAGTTTTATTCCATTGCTCGATGCCGTCGCAAACCATCACCAAGTGCCTCGTGAGAAACTGAAAGATACTTACGGAGATAGCCTGGAGGAAGTTGTGACCCGATTTGTCAGCGAACACGGTGACTCGGTCATTCGTCTTGCTGATGTGAACGTCGGCGGCGTAGGCGAGAATTTCCGAGCAGCCGTTGCCGAGTCCCGAAAAACAACTAATCGAGTAATATTGCACACGCGTGAGGGTTATCCCGACGTGTATCTTCTTAACGGTCAGCGCATTCTGTTCTACAAGAACAAGCTGGTCCAAGTTGGCGAACAATTGCAAACGGCAGAGAAGGCGTCGGACATTTGGTTGGACGTTCTTCCGAACGACTTGCACAACGAAGGTGGTGTAAGTCTCAAGAAAGGCAAGAAGCCTGAAGCGTTGATAAGCCGCCTTGTTGGGTTGGCGACTGACGAAGGAGATGTCGTTTTGGATTTCTTTTGTGGCACGGGAACGGCGGCGGCAGTCGCTCAGAAGATGGGCCGTAAGTGGATTGCAGTGGATTGTGCAAACTACTTCTGGGAAAAGACCGTGGTGCGAATGCAGAATGTATTAGCTGGTGAATCGAGAGGCATCAGTAAGGCATCCTCATGGAAGGGCGGTGGAGGGTTCAAGGTGTTAAGTCTCGAATCCTACGAGGACGCCCTCAACAACCTCGAACTGAAACGCACCAGCCAGCAGGGGACGTTCCTCGACGCCGACGCCGAGATGCGGGAGCAGTACATCCTCTCCTACATGCTCGACGTGGAGAGCCGAGGCAGCCAGTCGCTCCTCAACGTCGAGGCGTTCCGCAATCCCGACGAATACAAACTGAGAGTCGAACGCAACGGCGAGACGCAACTGGTCAACGTCGATCTCGTCGAAACCTTCAACTGGCTCCTCGGTCTGACCGTCAAGCACATCGACGTGATCCGGGGCGTGCGAATCGTCGATGGCACGAATCCACAAGGCGACCGGGTGCTGGTGCTGTGGCGCAACATCGACAAGATGGACAACGACGCGCTCGACAAGTGGTTCCAGAAGCAGGACTACAACACCCGTGAAATGATCTACGACGTGTTCTACGTCAATGGCGACAACAACCTCGAAAACCTGCGCCGCCCCGACCAGACCTGGAAGGTGCGCCTGATCGAGGAAGAATTCCAACGGCTCATGTTCGACGTTCAGGACGTGTAAGGAATCGAACCATGACGCCCAACCCCTTACAACCCCAAGCCAAGTGCCACTACTTCGTGGACGAGGCCGGCGATCCGACGCTGTTCAATCGTCGGAAGCAAGTCGTCGTCGGGACGGAAGGCTGCTCAACCTACTTTATGCTCGGCCTGTTGGACGTATCGACCCCGGAAGCCTTGGGCCAAGAACTGAACGATTTGCGCCAGAAGATGCTCGCCGACCCGTACTTCAAAGGCGTGCCGTCGATGCAGCCGGAGCGAAGGAAGACGGCGCTGGAGTTCCACGCCAAAGACGACATTGCCGAAATTCGGCGCGACGTTTTTTCGCTGCTCATGCGGCATGAAGTCCGCTTCTTTGCGGTCGTGCGAGACAAGCGTCGGATCGTGCATTTGGTGCGGGAACACAACCTCAAGCAGTCTCAGTACCGCTATCACCCCAACCAACTTTACGACCGCTCGGTGAGCCGCCTGTTCAAGGACCGGCTGCACAAGGAAGACGCCTACCGGATCGTCTTTGCGAAACGTGGCACGTCGGATCGAACCTCAGCGCTGCGCAAGGCATTGGAGAATTCCCGGCAGAACTTTCGACGGTCGTGGGGCGTCGAGGCAACCGCACCGATTGAAGTCGTCGCCAGCGTGCCGGTGAACGATCCCAGCCTGCAAGCGGCTGACTATTTCCTGTGGGCCTTACAACGCCTGCATGAGAAACAGGAGGGACGCTATTGGGAGTTTATCTGGCCCAAGGTCAGTCTGGTCTACGACATCGACGATGTTCGCAACCACGCGTACGGCGAATACTACTCGCAACGTAATCCGTTGACGCTGGAAGCGTTGAAGAAAAGAACGCCGGGGATATAGGGCTGGCCGGCCGAAGCAGGTTGGCCACACGGCATGGAGCCGAATTTCGTCCACCGGCTACCACAAACATACGACCTGCCTCCAGCGGCGTCAAGAGACTACCAAGCTTCAGCAACACGGGAAGAGTTCGATGGCCAAGAAAACCGCCAAACGGTCGCGACAGGGGATGCTGCTCCAGGAAGCGGTCCCGCTGAAATTCGACCAGAAGCTCGTGCTTCTCCAGTGGATGCTGTGGCTCTTTGACAAGAAAAACTTCGAGCAACTGGCCGAGCCGTTCAAGTCGTTGGAACTCGAAGGGCTGAACGAGGACAACAACCACAAGTTCCTGGCCGTGTTCCGGGCGCTCTGGGAGTTGGAAGAGTTCCCTGGCGACGTGTTGCTCGGCTACGACCAGAACATCGTCAAGCACACACTCCGGCTGAACGAGCGCCGGGCCGAGCCAATCCGCTGGAAGTATTTTCAATGGCTCTCGCTGCTGTTCACCGAAGTCTACCTGGACCGCTTTTTTCGTGACCCGAACAAGCTGCTGGCCGACCTGAATGAGTTCGTCGGACGCTTCAACGCGAACCAACTCGAACGGGACAAGATTTCACCCTACGAACTGACCGACCTGCGCAAGATCGCCTTTTGGAATGCCACGGGCAGCGGCAAGACGCTGCTGATGCACGTGAACATTCTCCAGTATCGGCACTACCTGGAGTTGCACGGTAAGGGCCGGGAACTGAACAGGATCATTTTGCTGACGCCTAACGAGGGGCTATCCAGGCAGCACCTTGTTGAATTTGAAGTATCTGGGATGGATGCCGACCTGTTCTCGAAGGACGGCAAGTCGCTCTTTGCTGGCAAGAGCATCGAGATCATCGACATTCACAAATTGCGGGAGGACATGGGCGAGAAGACGGTTGCCATCGACGCCTTCGAGGGAAAGAACCTTGTGCTGGTGGACGAAGGTCACCGTGGCTCCAGCGGCAAAGAAATGGGCCGCTGGATGGACGCCCGCCGCAGGCTTTGCGAACACGGCTTCTCATTTGAGTATTCAGCCACGTTCGGGCAAGCGATGAAGGCCAGCAGCAACAAGGCTCTGGAACAGGAATACGCCAAGTGCATCCTGTTCGATTACTCGTACAAGTATTTCTACCGAGACGGATTCGGGAAGGACTATCGCATCCTGAATCTGGCCGACGACTCGGACGATGAAAGGCGAAACCTCTACCTGACCGCATGTTTGTTGGCGTTCTACCAACAGCAACGGCTCTACCGAGACAAGCCTGCCGACTTCCGTCCATTCTTGCTGGAGAACCCTTTGTGGGTATTCGTGGGCGGAAATGTGAACGCCGTGCGTTCGGAAAATAAACGCAAAGTTTCCGACGTGGTGGACATCTTGCTGTTCCTGGCCGAGTTCGTAAAACAAAAACGCCACACGATCAAGCTGATTGAGCGACTTCGCAGCGGCAAGCCGCAATTGCTCGACCAGCGTGGCAACGAAATCTTCGCAACGGCCTTCGGTTATCTTAGTCAGTGGGGCTTGAGCGGCGAAGACACGTACAACGACATCCTCAAATTGTTGTTCAATTCGCACAATCCGGCGAAGCTGCACGTTCTCAACCTCAAAGGCACCGATGGCGAAATCGCTTTGCGACTCGGTGAGAACGATGCGTTTGGGCTTATCAACGTCGGTGATGCCTCGGCCCTTTGCAAACTGTGCGAAGAGCATCCCGACCATCTTGTGGTGGACAACAAGGAGTTTTCAGGATCGCTGTTTGCCAATTTGAGTTCACCGGATTCGACGATCAATGTGCTGATCGGCTCGAAGAAGTTCACCGAAGGGTGGAACAGTTGGCGAGTCAGCACGATGGGCCTGATGAACGTCGGCAAGTCGGAAGGCTCGGAGATCATCCAACTTTTCGGACGTGGCGTGCGGCTCAAGGGCCTCGGCATGTGCCTAAAGCGAAGCAGCCAAATCGACGGCATCCCCAAGCCGCCTCACATTGCCCTGCTCGAAACCCTGAACATCTTCGGCATCCGGGCGCAGTACATGCAGCAGTTCAAGGAGTACCTGGAGGAAGAAGGTCTGCCCTCGAACGAGGAGCGGATCGAGTTTATTCTGCCGGTGGTCAAGAACCTCGACGGCAGGAAGCTCACGAGCATCCGGCTCAAGGAAGGCGTGGACTTCAAGCGACAAGGGCCAAAGCCGACTCTGGACGAGCCGAACACATTCCTCTTGAAGCACCCGGTTCTTCTCAACTGGTATCCCAAGATTCAGTCGCAGCAAAGCAAGGGCGTGGCTTCGACCAGCGACACCGCCGTGATCGAAACAGGCGAGTTCGAGGACAAGCATCTTGCCTTCATGGACATCGACTCGATTTATTTCGAGATGCAGCACTTCAAGAATGAGCGTGCGTGGTACAACCTCAATCTGCCTCGTGAAAGTATCGTGAAGCTGCTTGGTCGGGCCGACTGGTATCGGCTGTTTATTCCTGCGGCAGAAATGGAATTCACCCGCTTTGACCGAGTGCGCCGCTGGGAGGAGATCGCCGTCGCCCTCCTCAAGAAATACTGCGACCGTTACTACAAGCACCGCAAGCAGGAATGGGAAGCCGATCACCTGGAGTACCACGAGCTTCGGGAAGACGATCCGAACTTCGTGCAAGAATACCGATTGCTGATTGACGAGTCGGCGGAAAGCATCAAGAACGGTTTGGAGACACTAAAGGACCAGATCAACAAAAAGACCTTCAAGGCGAAGTGCGAGATCGGCAATCTGTCGGCCTACTGGTTCGGCAACCATTTGTACCAGCCGTTACTTCACTTGCCAAAAGGCGGTAGCAGACTGATCGAGGTCAGCCCGGTGTCGCTGAATGACGGCGAGCGAGACTTCGTTCTCGATCTCAAAAAGTTCCACGACAACGATAAAGACTTCTTCAAGGACCGGGAGCTATTCCTGCTCCGCAACGTGAGCAGGCGTGGTATCGGCTTCTTCGAGGCGGGCAACTTCTATCCTGACTTCATCCTTTGGCTGTTGGTTGGCAAAAAGCAGTACGTCACCTTCGTCGATCCCAAGGGCCTGCGCAACCTCGACGACGGATCATCGAATCCGAAAGTGCAGTTCTACCGCACGATCAAGGAAATCGAAGCTCGGCTCGACGATCCGTCGGTAATCCTCAACTCGTTTATCATCTCGGCCACGCCCTACGAAGCCATTCCAATGTGGGGCGATGGCATGACCAAGGCGGAACTCCAAAATTGCCACGTCCTGTTTCAGAAGGAAGACAAGGATACCTACATCAACCGGCTCCTGCACAAGATTGTTAGTCTGGAGCAAGTGGTGTCAGGGCCTCAGTTGTGACAAGTAAACGGCTGTTTTCTCAGCGGAACTGGTAAAGCGATTCCAGCCGGCGTCGATTCGCTCTGTCGCGTTGTGTACGGACGACGATTCGGTGTTGCGGCCACTGCTTGAACCGTTTCCAAATGTCGAAGTCGTGGTCATGGCGACTGCTGAGTAGGATTCACGACTGCGATGCGAGACGAAACCCGCTTCAAACTCTGGCACGGCCCGTACCGCACGCCGCGCTTCAAGTACGGCGCGAAGGTCGTGGACGAGTGGCGTGGCGAAGTTCGCCACGTTCACGCCAGACGTGCGAACGATGGGTCCGTCGATGTTCCATTCGTTGACCATCACGATGCGTTAAATCGCGTTTCTCGCGTTCGATGCGAAAGCGGAAACAGCGGGTGTCAGTAACCACTTGCCACGCCGGGGTGGAAAGCGATACGTTAAATTACAACTTCGGGACGGTCGTCTCGCCGGCCAGCGAGCGACCAAGCGGCCCGGTCGCGTTGAGGTACCACCTACCTTTCACTCAGCGCGGCCGGTGTCGGCCCGATGAAAGGTAGGTGCCTCATGCGCGACTTCGATTCGGCCCGTAAAGAATTGGCCGCGTGGTGTCACGAAAAAGTTCTGCGCCTGGGAGCGCGTGTTGGTCTGGACGAGACGGTCAAAGGTGTAGAATTCGAGAATCCACAGCCCATCGCGGTCGAACTCGTGCAGTGGTTGGTGTCGATTGGTTTTGGTGCGTCTGCATCGTCGATTGACATACCGGCGTGTACGAATGCGCGTGTTGTAATCGGTTACCTCAAAGACTGGGCTAATTACTTGTCAAATTTATCGCCGGAGAAGATACCGACACAGGTTGCGGACAAGGTGACTTGGCCGCAACCGATTCCAAGTGTCCCCGACAGAATCGTTGATCTACCCGACGAAGATGTGCGCCGCCGGGCAATCGAAGCCTGGCGGGCCGGTCAAACGTTGCTCAACGCTATCACGGCGTGGCGGGATTGGCTAACTTTGGCCAAACAAGACTACGCCGCAACAGAATCGTACGATATGCAATTGGGCGACGCTATCAATCGCGGTGGCGCAGCGGCGATAAGAACACTCTACCGGTGCAATTTGCACTGCGCGGCGTTCGTAGGCGAGGCCAACGAAACCTTGTCCCACTGGCCCACCGCTCCGTCCGACATCATCGACCCAGCTTGGTATTTCGATGAAGCCCCAGTAATTCAAGAGACGGTCCTTTACCAACTTTCTTTTGGAGGGCTCGTCCTTGCTCCGTCCGTTAAAGAACTTCTTTGCGACATGGAAGCATCGCCTGCCAGCGTGATGCGACGTGAATCGTCGGGCGAGAAGCCGCCAACGGATGACGAGGCCAGCATGACGTGGCAGGAAGCTGCCACACGTTTGGAACGACTACGTCTGCAGGGCGAGCCATTCACTAGTCAAGCGAAACTCGCCGCCCAATTAAAATGCTCACCGTCAACGGTCAACCGTGCCATCTGGGAAACGCCGTCACTTCAACCGTGGGCGAAGCCGGAAACTATCTCTGCACCAAAGGCCCAGAGTCTCACCGATATGGTCACGGACAACATGGCTCAAGTCCGAGAACCGGACCCAGCAGGCTTGTTGGAAAAAAAGGACGTTGACTTCGTGTTGCTCTGGCTGGTGGAGCAGGTTGAACCAGACGAACGTCCGGCGTTACTCAAGCAACTGGCTTCCAATTCTCCTGAAGAGCGGCAGAAAATGGCCGAACTGCTCGCCAACGATCCAGAAAAGAGCGACAAGATTTGGGGTCGAAAAGCCTGACGAGCAGGCCATTCGCAATAGCATTCGCGAATGCTCGCGGTAGCGTTTGCCCTTGATTTTACGGCCATTCGCACATTTTCCGCGAATGTTTTCCTTCCTTTGAAAGGCCCATACCGGCCGGAAAGGAAGGAAAACGATGACAAACTCTTCATTGCCTCGGCTGCGGACGCCGGGAGTCATCGCTCACGAGTTGGGCGAGTCATTGGGGCGTGTCCAGTACGTACTGCGTACGCGCTCCCACATTCACCCCACGGCATTAGCAGGACGGCTACGGCTGTACGACCGCGGTGCCGTAGCACAAGTGCGGCACGAATTGAATGCCATTGACGCTCGGCGTGGCGTGAAGGGGGTGGGCGATGACGAATGACACGCCCACGACTCATCAAACTGATGGACAGACTCACGACGTACTGCCTGAGCTGCTGACCACGAAACAAACGGCGCGTTTGTGCAACGTCGGCGAGAGAACGTGGTGGCGTTGGTCGCGGTCTGGAATTGCGCCTACGCCGCTGAAAATCAACGGTACTCTCGTGCGTTTCCGGCGCGATATCGTGCTTGCTTGGATAAGAGCCGGCTGCCCTCGCTTCGAGACGTGGGAAGGAGCGGGCGATGCCAGCTAACACGAAGTGGCAGCGCGTTACCAAGTCGCATCCCTGCCCGGTTTGTGGCAAACACGATTGGTGTATGCTCACCGGACCACCAGGCAGTCCCACGGCCGCGATTTGTGGGCGGGTTGAGTCGGGCAAACGCTGTGGCCGAGATGATGCCGGCTGGTTACATCGGATACGCGATGATGACACTTGGCAGCCACAACGCCGCCGAACGATAAACATTGCAGCGCCCGCAACGATGCGGCCGGAGTTCGCGGTCCTTGCCCAGCGGTGCGTCGGAGCAATACAGCCCGAAGCGCTAAAGCGACTGGCCGGTGGGCTCGGCCTATCGGTCAAATCAATGCAGCGGCTTCAAGTCGGTTGGTCTGCCGAGCATCGCGCGTTCACGTTTCCGATGTGCGGTGCCAGCGACAATGTGTTGGGCATTCGCTTACGACGGCCCAGCGGCTACAAGTTTGCGGTGACGGGCGGCAACGAGGGGTTATTTGTTCCAAGCGACTTGCCGCAGGACGGCCTCTTGCTGGTCTGTGAGGGACCGACAGATACGTCCGCGATGCTCGACTTGGGTTTCGCCGCGGTTGGACGTCCAAGTTGCACTGGAGGCATACGGCTGCTGGTCGAACTCGTTCAACGCCGGCCCGCGGCCCACGTAGTGATCGTGAGTGACAACGACGCGCACGGCCGCGGTCAACGTGGCGCGGACAATCTTGCTGTGGTGCTTGCTGCTTACTCGCATTCGGTTTGCGTCATTGCGCCCCCAGTCGGCGCTAAAGACGCTCGCGAGTGGAAGCGAAGCGGAGCAACCCACGGCGACATTCAAGCGGCGATCGACGCGGCCCCATCGCGTCGGCTGGCAGTTCGCATCGAACGGAAACAAGCGTGAAAGGAAGCTATGGAATCCGCACTCACCATTGAATGCACCGAAGCCAAACGAAACGGGTTGGCAACCGTCATGGTCCGACGTAATGGCGAACTCGTCTTCGTCGATACGCTCAACGTCACTAAAGCTAAGGCCCGCGGGGAATTCACCGCTAACGTGTGCAATGCCTTGCCCGACGTCGAGGTGAACGCAATTGACGCCGAACTGTTAAAGATTGCGGACGGACTCGCCAACGGGCAAAACGGCAAGGCGACGGCTGAGGACGAAGCTGAGCCGGTGGATGGGGCTGCGGCCCAGGAAGTAACAGAAGTACCAAGCGACGTTGCCGCGACAGCAATGCACGTTGAACACGTTGAGGGATTAGAGATTGATTACGTGCCATGTGGGCGCCGCGAGTCGGTGACGCTTACCGCAAGGCTAAACGGCGACCCCATCGTGGTTGAATCGGTGAACTTGAACAAGAGCAAGTCCCGCGCGGAATTCGTGGCAAAAGTCTGCAAAGACCGGCCCGGTATCGACGGCGCGGCGGTTGATGCGGAGTTGCTGAAAATCGCGGCCGAACTCGCCAGCAAGAACAACGGCAAGCCACGGGCGGGAGCGACGACTGAATCCGATCCCACAGCGGCCGAACGGTTGGCGAAAATGCCAGAGTCGGCCCGCCGCGAAGCCGAAGCGATGCTACGCGACATCAACCTTATGAAGCGTGTCATTGACGATGCGGCTGCGATGGGCGTGGCTGGCGAGCGGGAACTGGTCGCGACGGTTTACTTAGTGGGAGTGTCGCGACTGTTGGACAAGCCTCTGGCGGCGATCGTGCAAGGTCTCTCGTCTTCGGGCAAGAGCTACGTGCCCGAGCGCGTTTCCTCCCTCTTTCCTCCAGAAGCGGTTTTGCACGCGACACAGCAGACGCCACAAGCCCTGTTCTACATGCCGGCTGGTAGCTTGTCGCATCGTTTTATCGTCGGCGGCGAGCGATCTCGGATGGAGCAAGACGACGCGGCTGAAGCGACACGGGCGCTGCGCGAAATGTTGTCATCGGGGAAGCTGTCGAAGCTGATCCCCATGAAGATCGACGGGCGGATGGAAACGAAGCTGATCGAACAGGACGGCCCCATTGCGTTTATCGAAACGACCACGCTCACAAACATCTTTGACGAGGACGCCAACCGTTGCATCTTGCTGACGACAGACGAGCGCCGTGAGCAAACGCGGCGAATCATCACAAAGTTGGCGGAAGGTTACGCGGGCAACGTGCGCGGCGGCGACGCCCGGCGCATCATCGAACGCCACCACGCCGCGCAGCGGATGCTTGAACGCCGGCCGGTTGTAATTCCCTTCGCTGGTCGTTTGGGCGAGTTGTTCGATAGTGAAAAGGTTGAAGTGCGACGCGCGTTCGCACAGCTCATGTCGATGATTCAAGCGTCTGCGCTGCTGCACCAAAGGCAGCGTCAAATCGACAGCGACGGTCGGCTGGTCGCGTCTGGCGATGATTACCAGTTGGCTCGGCATATGTTGGCGAGACCATTCGCGCGGCTGCTGGGCGGTGGTCTGTCCGATCCAGCACGGCGGTATTTCGAGCGGCTGGTTGCGTGGGCGAGCGACGACGCCTTCACGACCACCGATGCCAAGGGACACGAATCTGCAAGTCGGCGAGCATTGACGGGCTGGTTGTCAGAACTGGCCGACGCTGGACTGGTCGATCAATTGGAACCGCACAAAGGAAGTAAGCCCGCGCAGTGGAAACTGACAGGCGCACGGCCCGGAGATGCGGCCAGCGAGTGCCGGGCATTGCCTTCGGTTGAAGATGTATTTCCCGATGGTGACTTCCGACATTCCGACAACACATAAAAGACGGTGGACTAGTCGCTTACGTCGGCAAGAGTCCGATTGCCAGCAATTTTCCGATGCGTCGTTTGGGCTTGTCGGAAGCTTGCCGGCAAAGGAGGCGTTTGCCGACAAAAGGCACGACGCAGTAAGTGCTTACGTTTTGTCGGAATGTCGGAAGCTGTATGCGGAGCAAGCGGAAAATGTTGGACTTGAAAGCGATCTTCGACATAGCGGAATGCCCAGCCGCGGCCCCGTTCGCGCCGGCGGATGACAAGGCCACGCCCGAAGTAGTGAACGCCACGACGCCGGCGCCCGAGCAAGCTGGCCCACTGGTCGATGGACTACAGCAACAGGCGGCTGCGGACTTTGAACAAGGCCCACGGTTGCGGCTGTCGAAGCCGGCGAGCGGTGGCGAATGGCCGGCCGACGTGGCAGCGCTGGCG
>JBGTKH010000432.1:0-9392 GCA_041744735.1 Pirellulaceae bacterium
GTGAACTTTCCGGCCGTCATGGAGCGGATGCGGCGGTTGCGCGCCGGCATCAGCCCGCACGATTCCGCCCGGCGGTTCCGCGAATTGGGTGTCGACGTGTTCATCGGCAGCGCGCGTTTCACGGGCTCAGATACCGTCGAAGTTGGCGGGCAGACGCTGCGTTTCGCCAAAGCGGTCATCGCCACCGGCGCTCGCGCGGCCGCGCCGCCGACGCCCGGATTGAAGGAGGCCGGCTACCTGACGAACGAAACGGTATTCAGTCTGACCGAATTGCCGCGCCGGCTGGCGGTGATCGGTGCCGGACCGATTGGCTGCGAGTTGGCTCAAGCCTTCGCACGCTTTGGCAGCCAGGTGTATCTGATCGCATCCACGCGCGGCATCATGCCGAACGAAGATCGAGAGGCCGCCGAGATCGTCGAGCAATCGATGCTGCGCGACGGCATTCAATTGATGTGCTGCGGCAAGGACATGCAGGTCAGCCGCACGGCCGACGGCAAACGCTTGACGGTCGATTCGCACGGCGAGCATTACGATCTTGTCGTGGACGAGATTTTGGTTGGCGTGGGACGAGCACCCAACGTGGACGGCCTTGGGCTCGAAGCCGCCGGTGTGAAGTACGATAAGAACGGCGTGACCGTCAGCGATCGCTTGCAGACGACGAACCGGCGGATTTACGCGGCCGGCGATATCTGTTCGCGCTATAAATTCACGCACGCCGCCGACGCAATGGCTCGGATCGTGATTCAAAACGCATTGTTCATGGGGCGCGCCAAAGCCAGTGCGCTGACGATTCCTTGGTGCACGTACACCGACCCGGAAGTCGCTCACGTCGGTCTCTATGAAAGGGAAGCCGAGGAGCAAGGCACCGCGGTGCAGACTTTGGTTCAACCGCTGGACAAAGTCGATCGAGCGATCCTGGACGGCGAAACCGAAGGATTTGTGAAGGTTCACGTCCGCAAAGGGACCGACAAAATCGTCGGTGCCACGATCGTCGCCCGGCACGCCGGCGAGATGCTCTCGGAATTGACACTGGCGATGGTCGGCCGAGTGGGGCTGAAGACGCTGGCTCGCACCATTCATCCCTATCCCACGCAAGCCGAAGCGCTGAAAAGAACCGGCGACGCTTTCAATCGCACGCGGTTGACGCCCTTCGTGAAATCGCTGTTCACCAAATGGCTGGCTTGGACGCGATAAGCTCTATGAATTGCCGTTGATTGCATCGCGGCGTCGATTGTTGTCTAATGTCAGCGCGGAAGTTGGCCAGGTCACCACATCTCTCGTCGTAAAGGAGTAACTCATGAAACGCGCCATCCTCGGACTTTGTCTTGTTGCATTCTTTGGCTCGACGGCCGTTGCCGACGATGTCAAGAAAGATGAGAACTCTGCAGCCGCTCCGTCGGCAGTCGAAAAACTCAAGGCCGATCCGAACGATACGGCCGCGCTGAATGCTTACCTGCAGGAGCAACTTGCGTCGGTGTCCGAATTGATGGATACCGATCCGGACAAGGCCGAAAGGCAACTGGCCGAGATGACCAAGGTGCTGAATTCACTGGAGCCCGACGCGGAGGAGGCCAAGCAACTGCTCACGCGGGCGAAGTCGGCCGTTACTTATTACAGCCAGCGCCTCGAGATCGCTCGTTTGTCGCTCGCCGATTTATCGAAGAAGTTGGAAGCCAATCCGGATGACGCGAAAGCGCTGGCAGATTACGTCGCGAAGGTCACGCAAGAAATCGGATCGACGGCTCGTTCTCAGCCAGCCAAGGCGGAAGAGACGTTAAGCGCGGCCCGAAAGACACTGGAAGCGGTCAAGGCCAAGACCACCAACGACACGACGAAAGCCGTCGTCGATCGCAACCTGGCGTCCTTGTCGAGATACGACGACACAATCGCTGCCGGCAAGAAGCTGGCCGCGCTGGTCGGTGCCGATGCCGCGCCGCTGGACGTCGAAGCATGGGTGAATGGTTCGCCGCTTACCGAGTCGGATTTGAAGGGCAAAGTCGTACTGTTGGATTTCTGGGCCGTGTGGTGTGGACCGTGTATCGCCACCTTCCCCCATCTGCGCGAGTGGAATGAGAAATACGCCGACAAGGGATTGGTGATGATCGGTCTGACGCGCTACTACAACTACACCTGGAACGACGAAACCGGCCGCGCGTCGCGCTCGTCGGAAAAGGTCACGCCGGAAGACGAACAGAAGATGCTCGAACACTTCGCCGAGCAACACAACTTGCATCACCGCTTCGCGATTCAGAAGGACGACAAGCTTTCCGAATACTACGCGGTGGGCGGCATTCCGCACGTCGTCGTGATCGACCGCGAAGGTAAAGTCCGCCTGATCCGCGTCGGCAGCGGCGAGAAAAACGCGCGGGACATTTCGGAGTTGCTCGAGAAGCTGATCGCGGGCGGCTAGTGCTTTGTCCAGACTAAAAATTGGGGTGGCCGGGGTCGAGTCTTCGAGCCCCCGGAATCGGCTTTTGCTGGGGCGACCCCAACCCCCAAACTAAGCTTTGACGAAGCACTAGTGCGGCAATTTAAGCCGCGCGCCATTCGCGCCAGACGAGTTGTGGGAAGATCCAAGCGTCGCGGGCGTAGCGTTTGACCAGCCGCCGCGGTTCGCTGAGCATGCGATGGCACCATTCCAGGCCGAGCCGCTGCAGCCAGCGTGGAGCCCGTTTCTTCTCGCCCGCGAGAAAGTCGATTGTGGCGCCGACACACAGCGCCACCTTGGCGCGGATTTGAGCGTGGTGAGCGTGCACCCACAGCTCTTGCTTTGGTGCACCAAGTCCGACGACAAGCACGTCGGGCTGCGCGGCGGCGATCAGTTCAAGGATGCGCTGGTCTTCGACGTTGTCCTTCTCAAAGCCCAGGGGCGGGCTGTAGGTGCCGACGACTTGAACTGCCGGCCAGCGATCGTGAATATTGGCCGCTGCACGCTCGCCAACTCCGGGAGCGGCGCCTAACAGAAACACGCGCAGCATGCTTTCCGTCGTCGCCGCACGAAACAAATTCGGCACCAAGTCGGACCCCGGCACTCGTTCCGGGACCGCGCGGCCCAGCAGCCGCGACGCCAGCACGACCGGCCATCCATCCGCCAGAATCATCGCCGCATTCGCGTATGCTCGCCGCAAACCCTCATGATGCTGCAGCAGCACCGTGTGATCGACGTTCGGGGTCACCACGTAACGGCAACATCCATCGGCGCGCGAAGTCCAATCGAGCAACGTCGTTACCGCCTCGTTCATGCGCACCGCATCAATCTGCACACCAAATAGGTTCACACGCCGCGTCATGGCTGGTTTCCTTAAAGACAGAACTTCCCCCATCCATAACATACGCCGCAAAAACAAGTCGGGAGTACGTTTTCTTATTCGTTTAACCGCAAGCCGCAGGCGTGCGCGTTTGTTGACGCTGTATAACGCCGACGCGCACGCCTGCGGCTTGCGGTTAAACGCGGTACGAGAAGAGCTACGGCGTCGCTGCGGCTTGGTTCTTGGCCTGGCTCAGTTCCCGTGTGAGACCGTCGATCAGGCTGGGGTCCAAGTACTTGCTGACGGCCAGACGAGTGTCGGTGAAGAGCACGTCGATTTTGGCTTGCGTGTTGCGGTCGGCGGAGTTGAAACGCTGGCGCTGCTGATCCAACATTCGCGAGTAATCGTATTGCGTTGGCAGCGTCCGCATTTCGGCCAGCAGCTTGTCGGCTTCGTCCAGTTTCTTCTCGGTGATACGTTTGCGAATGCGGACGGCCATGACTTGCCGTTGGGCGACGGTGTCCATGAAACTGTTTTGCAGACTGGTCACCACGCCTTCGGCCTCCAACCGCTGAGCGTCGTCGGCCACGGTCGCGGTTTGTTGCGGTTCCAGGCCTGGGACCAGCGGCAGGCGGGCCAACAACTGGCCGCCGTTCTTTACGTACAGCACGCGCAAGCGTTGCTCGGTCGGAGGCACCGAGATGGTGCCGCGCCAGTCGGTAAGGCCGAGCAACTCCGCGTCGCTGGTCTCCAAATTCTGCGAATAGATTTCGTAGCCGGCCAGCGGCTGCGACTCGGTGCCGCGGGCTTGCAGCTTCAATTCCGTCGGCTGATCAGCCGGGTGGACGCCCAACGCAAAGTTCTCGGTGCGCCGGCCGCCGCGCGTGCTGATCGGACTGCGCAGGCCGCTGTGAATGTCGCACTCGAGTTCCGCGGCGCGGCGGCTGTTGACGCGCAGGAAC
The DNA here is from genome assembly GCA_041744735.1 of Pirellulaceae bacterium. Lineage (GTDB taxonomy): Bacteria > Planctomycetota > Planctomycetia > Pirellulales > Pirellulaceae > JBGTKH01. The sequence continues at coordinate 4,211 of JBGTKH010000432.1, forward strand.
GTCCAAGGAATGGGCTGGATACCGCGCGGTTGGCCCAGCCGGTCGTTCGTGCGCACGATCGGCCGCAGCACGTCGCCGGGCGAGATCAGCGCAGGTGACTCGTCGCGTACAATCAACCCGCCGGCGCGCAACCGGGCGACGGCGATTTTCTCTTTCGTCTTTTCGATGCGGACCAGCGGCGAGAACGCTTCGGCGACGGCCAGAAACGATTCGTTGGGTATGTGTGCCGGTTGCCTAACGCGACGCTCAATCACTCTGCCCCACGTGTGTGTTGCACAGTCCAATTCGCGGGCTCTGACGCTGAAGCCCAGCGGATCGGCGTTGATGACGACCAAATAGAGCTTATCGCCGCGCAACGCATTCTCGTCGGCCGCAGTCACTTCTTCGACAGTGATCAGATCGAGTGCCGCGATCATCTCGCTGTGCATCTTCGGCGCAGCGGCCGCGACCTTGGCGTCCCAAGCCGCGGCGAAGACGACTTCCGCTTGCTGAGCGATAGCACGCTCCACGTCCTGCTGCAAACGCTCGGTCAATTCCGGCGCCGGTGCCAACGCGACCCAGACGCGGACATCATAGGACGAGTACTCCCAAACCGATTGTGCGCCGCTGGTACCGGCGCTTAGAACCAGCAGAGACCAAGCGAGAGCTGCTGTTGCGGTTTGTTTGCACAACATCGTTCATTCCTGCAGCGGGCGTGGAGCAACTTGCCATTGCTCGACGTCCTGATAAAACGCCACGGGGCGGCTGGCGACGCCGCGCAGCGTGGTCCGCGCGGCGAAGTGGTTCACCGTTTGCCACAGCGGGATGACCGTTACCTCCGAGTGCGTCATGCGATGCAGTTCGTGCAGCCGCAAACGAGCGTCCCGCCAGTTCTTCGCTACATCCAATTGCCGCAGCGCCAGGCCGACGTACGGATCTTCCGACTTGACGATACCGTCGGCGGCCAACAAGCGGCGCGCATCAACGGCTGGTTCCCACATGGCTGCCTCGACATACAACAGATCGCACTCGCCCGACGGATCAGCGGTCACACCCGAAGGCAACTCTTTCAAAGTGCACTGGATGCCGATGGGCTCCAGTTGCTTGACAATCGCGTCGCACGCCGCACGGATCGTATCGTCCGCCGGATGACCCAGGACAAACGTCGGCCGCGGCGGCGGCTTTTCGCCCTTTTTCTCCGCCACCGCAGCCAGCTCTTGCTCGGCCAGTTGGATGAGCGTGAACGCCAATTGCGGATCGTATGGCCGCGGCAAAATCGTTTCATCGTAGGCATAGGCCAGCGCTTCATTTTGCCCGTCTCCCGCGGGAAACGGACCACTGACCACGCGTGAGCCCGCGGCACTGACGCCGCGCAACACGATCGCATTCAGGATTGCTTCGCGGTTGATTCCGTAAACCAACGCGCGGCGAAACGTCCGATTCGCGAGATGTGAGTTCTTCGTGTTGGGGACCAGCAAATGCACGGTTGGCAATTCGTACTGGCCGACGAACAGCGACGCGTCGCTTTGCAGCCGCTCGGTTTGATGCGCGGGGATCCGATCCAGGGCGTCGATCTCGCCGCGCCGCAGAGCTTCGACGGCGTCGCGCGGATCGGCAAAGTATCGCTCTTCGATTTCGGTGCGCTGTGCCGTGGTACCGGCTGTGAAGCGAGCGTTGCGGATGAAGCGAGTTTCCGTTTCGGTGCGCTCCTGCAGGACGTACGGTCCGAAGCCCGCCTGGTCCGCAGCGACGCCGGGTGCCGGTTCCAGCCGCATTTGCATCAGCGCCGGAGGCAGCACGTGCGGGCGGCGCAGATCGATCTGCACTTCCATTACGTCTTGCACACGCACGCCGGCCATCAACTGGCTCCACGCGGGCTGATACTCAGCGCTGGAAGGATCGGCCGATGCCAGCAAGCGGCGCGAAATGTCATAGCCGTTGATGCTCGTCGGATCGCTGCCCGTGCCGCTGCGGCGCAGCCGCAACGTCAACTGCAAGCCGTCTTCGCTCGTTTCCAGCGTACCAAGCGGACACGCGTATTGGCCGCCCTCGGGACCGTAGCCGATGAACTCGAACAGCAGCCGCTCGGTCAGCCGCCCGGTGCGCCGCGCTGCCCAGTTGTCGATCCGCCGCGGATCATCGGATAACGCGGGCTGTGTGACGCCGACGACCATCAGCGGATAGCGGCGGCTGATCTCGGCAAACAATTCAGCGGCCCCTTCGATCGCCGGCCAAATGTCCATCATTTGCTGGCTGGCGTCGCGCGCGGCACGGGATTGTTCTGCATCGAGAAACCGGCGGGCCTCGTCGCGCTTAGCGGCGGCCATTTGCGTAAGCTGCTGCTGCCACTTGGTAACCACCGCCTGCTGCTGCTCGCGGTATTGTTGATCGATGCGTGCAATGAGCTTTCGCGCTGCCGTGTAGTTCTGGCCGCCCACGTTTCCTTCAATCACTTTGTCCGCCACCGTGCCAAGTACTTGGGCGGTGGAACGATATTCTGGATTCTGGCTGTATAACTCTTCGAGGATCGCCAGTGCTTCATCGTATCGCTGAGCGCGAAATTGTAAGCCCGCATCGGTGTACAGATACGCTTGCAGCAACTGCTCCAGACCGGCAGTGTTGGGGTACTTCTTCAGTAAGAAGTCGATGTATTCAAACGCCGCATCGGTCTTGCCTTGCATGACCAACTGATCGGCCTCGTGCAAAATGAACTGCTCAAAGAATATGACCTTCGGGAGGTTTCCTTCTTTGGCGATACTGCTCACTGCGAGTTCGAATTCCTTATCGGTTTGCGCGAGCAAGCGAATGCGGATTTTGGCGCCGGGTTTCAAGCTCGTCACCGCTGCGCGGTCTTGTGGTGTCAGCGACAACACGTCCAGCACCGTGTTGCCGTTGGCAGCGTCGAGCGTGATGCGATCGAAAGGTTCGCGATCCAAAATCCGCGTCGCTGGTTCGTCTTGAGCGTCCGCGGCGTGAGCACAGACAAGCAGTGACACCGCCAGCGAGATGCCGACGATGCGTCCAACGGCCCTCGCGTTTCTCGCTGCGTGTTGTTTCATACACAAGAGTCTGAAGTAGCCGAAGTCGTGAGACTTCGGTGGTTATGCAAAGTGTGTCAATGCCGAACTCTCACGAGATCGGCTACGTTATGAACCGGGCAACATGGGGATGACGTGCAACGTGCCGTCGCTGCCGCTGAGCAGCAGTCGAGTGCCGAATTGCACGGGCGGGCCGACCAGCGGTTGGCCGACGTCTGATTTGCTCAGTTCCTTCCCCGAGTCGGCGGCCACGCGCCACACGACACCCTGCTGTGACGCCAAGAGGTAGCTGCCGTTGTCCGGTATGGGCGCGCCGGCCAGCGAACCGTACGGCAGCGGCGTCTTCCAGCGGAGCTTCTGCCCGGCCTCGAAACAGAGCACTTCGTTGGCGTCGGTGGATAAAAACACAGCGTCGTCGACTCGTTGCGGACCCCACGCCAGCCGGCCATCTAATCGCAACGGCTCGCCACTGCTGCTCAAATTCGGTAATTGAAACGTCCGCAGCGCGTCGCCTTGAATCGTGCGGACGACGCCGTACACCGTGTCACCCACGGCGGCCAGCGGCGAGATGATCGCTTCCTCTAATCCCGTTTCGGCCAACTGAGTCAAATGCGGCTGCGGCTGATCCTTGACGCCGACCAGATACAGCTTCGGCAATTGATCGGTGACCGCGAATTGATTGCCGTCCGTGCCGACAACAGCCGGCCGCTGCCAGCGAACGGACTGGCCGGCCGCTAACGGCGGCTGAAACGGCAGCACTAAATCGCGGCCTGTCTTCACGTCGACCAACAGCACTTGCCCGGTCTCGGCCGGTACCAGCAGCCCGCCGCCAAATGGCACGGCCTGTCCTAACGACGCGCCGGCCGCGCTGTTCAACTTGACCAATTTCAGTTGACTCGCGCCCTGGCCGGGTTCGTATAGCAGCACTCGCTGGCGATCGTTCGGATTGGTGAACGCCAGACGCCCGCTTCCCAAGTCGGTGCTGTGGGAGAAAGTCACTCCGATTTCGGACACGGGCACGGACGCAGCCGGCTGGTCGCTGTAACCGGCTTTGAGTACGTCGGCCGTGACCTCGAACAGTTGCCCTTGCGCGGACACGGCCACAATCAGCCGCCGCGCTTGGTCTACGATCGGCGGGCCGGCCAGCGGCGCACCGATCTCGGTTTGCCATAGCGTCCGGCCGTCGCTGGTGTGCGCGGCGGTGACGGTGGTGCCGGGCGCGTTTTCGCGGCGGCGGACCAGCATCACGGCAACACCGAACAATTGCGGCGGAGACAGAAACGTATCGCCGCGAAAGTTGATCCATTTACGGTCGATCTTGCCGAGCGACGTCTGGATCTCGTACTTCGTCAGTCGATTGTCGGCGATAAACAGCAAGCCCTCTTCGGCCAGCGGATACGCGAGCATTTGTTCGGCCGTAAGCGCGGTGAACTTAGCGATCTCGGTGGCCGGTTTGTCTTTGTTGGCCGCGTCGACTTCGTAAATGTGGATCGCGCCCAGATCGGTGACAATCAACACGCGGCGGCCGTAAAGCACGGGCGGCACGATCACGCGGCCGGCCAACCGAATGGCGGGCTGGTTTTGAGGGACGCGCAGCTTCAATCCATTGGCGTCGGTGGCCAGCACGTGCAGCAGCGAATAATCGGCTCCGGCATTCTCGGCGACGAACAGATGACCCAGCGTCATCACCGGCGGCACCACGACGCTGCCTGCTTTGTGTCCCAGGTAATACACTTCGCGGCAGTCGAGATCGGCGGCCGAAAGTACGTACAGGTTCGAATGCTCGCCCACTTGATATAACTGAGGCCGCTGAGCATCCACGCCCGGCCCGATCGACAGCGACTGTGGCAACTTCACACGCCGCGCTGAAGCGCCGGTTTGCAAATCAACGTCAACCAATGAACCAGAATGCAGCGTGACATAGACGTGGTCGCCTGAAACGACGGGATCGGAAAATCGTTCGCCCAGCGGCAGTCGCCACACGATCTGCCCGTCCGCCAAATGGACTCGCAGCAGTTCATTGAGACGCCCATCGACAAGCAGCACGTCGCCGTCACCTTGACTGGTAAGCGGCAGCGGCTGAGCGGTTGTTTCGTAGCCGATGAAGCGCCGCCAGAGCACGCTGCCCGTCGACGCGTCGAGTGCATACACGGCGCCGCCGGACA
>JBGTKH010000433.1:0-3909 GCA_041744735.1 Pirellulaceae bacterium
GCGAATTCGCCTCCTACTCAACACTCCAAAAATCCTAAAGCGGTGACGAGTCGCCGCACTCCAAATTCTCAAACCGGCGCGGGGGTCTCTGTCTGCCTCTTGACGGCCGGCCACGCCAAAATCGCCAACTCAACAAACAATAATCCCAGAATCGCCAGCACCAAATACCACCACATGTTTTGTCCGCTCATCTGCGTGCCGGACAGATCGATCTCTTCTCCCTCTTCGACCCACCGCATGTTCGGAGCGGCGACGCGCCGTTCGAAGGTCTCGCGCGTGAGCGGCGTCAGGTCCGATTCTCCGGCATCGCCGTTGATCGTGAGTGGCAACTCCCACAGCGGCGCGGCCGGTGCAGTTCCTTCACGATTGGCGGTCGGCGAAAACGCTGTCAGGCGATACAGCCCGCGAGCCAACGGCCGCGAGATGCTCACGCCGCGATGCTCTTTGCCGATGAAGCCCGTGTCGAGCATCTCCGGCGCGTCCTGTTGACCCGGCCGCCACAAGGCCACGGTGACTTGCTGGTCCTCGGACGGCAGCGGCAGCGTGATCCGTTCTTGCGCGGGAAAATTCCGCTGCGGCAACGTCGATTGCACCATGCTCCGCAGGATGCGGTCGAAGATCAAAACTGTATTGGTCATCGGCAGCGTGTTCCAATCGGAAAGCAAGCCGCTGGAGACAAACAGCACGTTGCCCTCGCCCAACTTTCGCTCGACCAAATACGGCGCTCCGCTGTCGCTAACGAAACGCGCCAACACGCGTGGCTGTGTCTGCTCGACCAACTCCGCAACCCGCCGCTGCAAATCCACGGCATCCGTCGTCGCCTCATCGCCAACTTCAACTGTGTCCTTGTTCCACAGCAGCCAGTTCGGGCGGACTTGCTGCAGTCGTTGATCGTCCCCGCTTAACATCGATTTTTCGGCGTCGCCAAGTTCGCCTTTGGCTTCCAGCTCGGCAAGCTTTTCGCGGCGCGCGGCGGATTCGGAGAGGAAACGCAACTCTTCGTCCAATCGTTCGGATTCCGCTTGCGTCAGCGCGTCGAGCGTCTCGCGGCTCATGTCCACCTCGACCGCTTTGAAGAAGAACGGCTCGGCGTACAAGTCGCGCAACTGCTGTTCTGATGCGTCGGCAAGCTGAAAGTAATAATGCGAACCGAGACTCTCATACGACAGGAAGAACGGTTGAAGCTGGTCGCGCGCTTCTTCCGGCAACGATCCGATCGGCGCGGAATCCAACGGTGCGGGCAAAATGCCGGCCCCGTTCAGCCACGCGGCTTCATTCCACCGCTCGGGATCGAAATCCGCGCCGGCCGCAATCACTAACTGGCCGCCTTGCTGCACATACTCGCGCAGCAGCGGCACCGCAAACCCTGGATCGGCAATGCCGGCGATCACGACCAGCCGCGCGTCGGACAGCACGTCGCGATCCAGATCTTCCAGCTTTAGATGCCGAATCTTTACGAGTTGCCGCGGTGACTCGCCACGTGTGGTGACCGGTGCCAGCAGTTTTCGCAGGTGCCGAGTTTCGCCCAGCTTGTTCTTTAGCGGATCTTCTTCGCCCGACCCGAATTGATCGACGAACACCACGGGCAGCGCGGCGACCACGTTCACGACCAAGTGCCGCTCGTCGTCCGCCGTCAATCGGTCGGGAGTGATGGCCGCCTTGACCGGCACCAGCGCCGGCTTGCCCGGTTCAACGGGATGAGAGTTGAACACGTATTCAAACGCAACCTCGCGAGCACCCAAGCCCGGCTCAAGCGAGACGGTCTTCGACGCCACCTCGACGCCATCGACCGTCAATGTCACTTGCACGTCGCTGCGTGCCGCCGGGCCGTTGTGCATCAGCTCGACGATGAATGTGGCGGGCGTTTCGACGTCGGCCAGTCCGTCCTGCACGCGAAAATCCGAAATCCAAGTGTTCTCCCAATCGCCGGACGAGACTTCCACGACTTGCATCGACGGCAATTCGTTGATCCGCGACCCATCGGGGAGCGCGGGGTTGCCGCTATTCAAATCCTTCCAATTGATTCCCTGCTGGTCGCTGAAGAACACGACTCGTTTGGACAATTCCGGCCCGGACTCGCAAGCCTTCTGAGCTTCGTTCACCGCCCGCAATACGCTGGCCGAACGATCGACGGCTTCGATGCGGCCCAGTGCCTCCAGCGCATCTTCCTTCGTGTACGGATCCGGACTGTAACCGAATTGCGAACCGCACAGCGGCACAATCGACACGCGGCTGTCCTGCGGCAGCTTGTTGATGTACCCGCGCGCCCGCTCCTTGGCCCGATCCAACAGCGAGCCTTGCAGTGACTGATAGCCCATGCTCATGCTGTTGTCGACAATCAGCACCGCGTGCAGCGGCTTCGAGCCGTCGAATTTCTCGCTGCTGCTGGAACAAGACGCGCGAGCCAACGCCATGCCGATCAGCAGCACGGCCAACGTCCGCAGCGCGAGCAGGATCAAATCTCGCATCTGCAAAATGCGGCGATTGCGCTGCAGCGCCTCGCGCAAAAAATCCATCGCCGCCCAATTCACCACGCGATACCGGCGGCGGTTCAGCAAATGAATAATCACCGGCCCCGCCGCGCACGCCAGCCCCGCCCAAAAAAACCAAGGGCTGGCGAAGAAACCGTTGAGGAAGGTAAACCAAGGCATGGAGCGGCGGGTTATTTCGTGGGGTGAGCTGTTGGAGAAATGTCCGCGAAATGACGAATGACGAAGGACAAATGACGAAGGAATGTCGAATGTCGAATGTCGAAGAGCTGTAGCAGTCTCCGCCTACGGTCCACGTTGCGATTTGTCTTACATCATTCGTCATTAGTGCTTCGTCATTCTTTCGTCATTACTCATTCGACATTCGTCATTCCCTCAGTTCGTCCCAAACTGCTCTCGCAGCCCCTCAATCTTTCCTTCTTGCAGAATCGGCAAGTAGCGGTTGGGCATGGCCAGCACAAAGCAGGCGACGGACGTGGCGTAAAGTTCGCCCGGCTTGCCGCCGACGCGCCCGCCGCCGCGAGTGCCGCGGTCGTACCAGCAGCCATGATTCCGGGGATTGCCGGCATCGACGACCTGCGAGGCAGCCAGCGCATCGCGTAGGATCGGATAGCATTCGGTCCAATGTTCGCCGCCCACTTGATACAGAGCCTGGCCGACGTAATATAGCGTGTAAGCGTCGAACGGCATGGCACCGTCGCGGCGGTTGTGTTTCGGCTGGTACTTCACGGCGGCCGAAATCACGGCCATGTTCTTTGGAATCCGCCAGTCGTCGTACTGGCCGAACTCTTGCAGGCACACGACACCGCACGCGGCCATTGCGATTGTGCCGCCGCCGCCGCCCTTCGCATAAGTAAACTGACCCGGCAGGCGCTGCTGTTCGGATTCGGGTGCATCGCGGCGGCCGCTTTGCGGGCAGTAATGTGCACGCACGCTGCGGATGGCCAGATCGATCACTTCGGGCGGCACTTCCAAGCCGCTATCGACCGCACTGCGCAGCGCCTTGGCCTGCATCACCGCCAGGCTTAGATCGTGGCCATTGGTTTGGCGGTAGGCGCGATAATCCCAGCCGCCGTCCTGGCACTGCGTGCTGGCGATCAGCTTCAGCGCCTGATCCAGCACCTTGTTCAAACGGCGATCCTGAGTAGAGGTCATCCCGTGCGCCTGTCCCAACACGAACGTAGCCAGCCCGTGGTTGTACATGTCGCGCTGGCTGTTCGAGATGTTCAGCAGCCCCGACGGCTTGGCGTTATTTGTGACATAATCCAGCGCCCGCTTCACCGCGTCGCCATATTTGCCTCGCCCCGGCGCGTGCCCGGCCGACATGAAGGCCAACGCCCCCATGCTGACCAACCCCAAATCGTTAGACTCCCAATTCCCTTCCGGTCCCTGATTCCGTGCCAACCAATCCAACCCCCGC
>JBGTKH010000434.1:0-4297 GCA_041744735.1 Pirellulaceae bacterium
CCCCCGACCCCTTACACAAAACATCGAACGACGGCAGGGACCTTGGGGTCGGAGCTGGGAACTGGGACGTTTCACGCCGCCAGTTCCCAGCTCCATGTTTTCAAGAGTGTGTTTCAAATCGGGAGGTAGCCGAAGTCGTGAGACTTCGGTCGTCGAGTAGGTCCACAAAGCCCGAACTCTCACGAGTTCGGCTACGAATATGCATCACCTGGCGGAACAACTAACCGGTATCATGCCCACGGCCTTGACCGGCAGCGTGGTCCGCACGGAAGGACTGACCGTGGCGGTGGCGGGATTTCCTGCGCCGGTGGGTGCGCTGGTGGAGATCGAACGGCAAGCCGGCGGGCCGGTTGAGGGCGAGGTGATCGGATTCCGCCAAGAGTATACGCTGGTCTATCCGTTCAGCGACATCGCGGGCGTGAGGCATGGCAATCGCGTGCGGCTGTTGCGTACATCGCGAGTGCTGCGTGTGGGCCAGCAGTTGCTCGGCCGCGTAATCGACGCTCACGGGAACGCAATCGACGGACTACCACAGCCCGCGCTGTCGGACCGCGCGGCGTTTGTGCGCCGCGCACCGTCGGCCGTCGATCGTCCGCGGATCGACACGCCGCTGTCAACAGGCGTCCGTGCGCTCGACGGGCTGCTGACCTGCGGCCGCGGACAACGCATGGGCATTTTTTCCGGCTCCGGCGTCGGCAAGAGCGTGCTGTTGGGCATGATGGCTCGCTATACGTCCGCCGACGTTAACGTGATCGGGCTGATTGGCGAACGAGGCCGCGAAGTCAACGAATTCATCCAGCGAGACCTGGGCCGCGAGGGGTTGGCCCGCAGCGTCGTCGTGGTTGCCACCAGCGACGAACCGGCGCTGCTGCGCGTGCAGGCGGCGATGACCGCCACTGCCGTCGCCGAGTACTTTCGCGATCAGGGACGAGACGTGCTGTTGATGATGGATTCGCTCACGCGGTTTGCAATGGCTCAGCGAGAAATCGGACTGGCCGCTGGCGAACCGCCCACAACGCGCGGTTATCCGCCTTCGGTGTTTGCGTTGCTGCCGAAATTGGTCGAGCGTGCGGGGCGCTCGACGGAGGGCAGTATCACTGCGTTCTACTCGGTGTTGGTCGAAGGCGACGACACAAACGAACCGATCAGCGACACGGTGCGCGGGTTGCTCGACGGGCATACCGTGCTGTCTCGCAAGCTGGCGTCGCGGGGACATTATCCGGCGATCGACATTTTGGAGAGCATCAGCCGGCTGGCCCCGGAACTGATGACGGCGGAACAGCAAGTCGCTGCAACGACCGTGCGACAGTTGTTAGCGGCCTACCACGATCATGAAGATTTGATCTCGATCGGTGCCTATCGCCCAGGAAGCAACCCGGCGGTGGACGCGGCGATCACGATGCAGGAAAGCATTCATCACTACCTGCGGCAGCCGACGCAGCAAGAGTCGTCGTTGGATATAGCGCGTGCGGAGTTGATGGATCTGGCGCAACGGTGTGCCGCGGCCAAGACAAAGCCGCCCGCCCCGCAAATGCAGCGGCCGGCGGTCAGCGGAGGGCGCGTTGCGTAACCGGCTATGCCTGGGTTCCAGTTTAGGTTGGAGTCATTATTGAAACTGCGTGTGGCGGATCGCGACGAGCGGCGGCAGCAATTGGCGGAAGCGTACACAGCGAAACAGATATTGGAGGAACGCTCGCGGCAGCTCGCGGACGAGTTGGGGGATTTGAAAGGCCAAGTTCGGCAAGCGTCGTTGCCGGGACAGCTTAATGTCGACCGGTTGCTGGTCACCCACCGCTACGAACTGATGTTACTGGCCCGGTCAAAGCAGCTCGAGCAGCAAACCCAACAAATCTCCGAAGAAATCGAACGCCGGCGGCTCGCGTTGGTCGAGGCCGATCGGCAAGTGCGCGTGCTGGAGAAGCTGCGTGAACGGCAATGGCAGGACCACCAACAGCGCCTGCAGAAAATGGAAATCAAGCAATTGGATGAAGTCGCGCAGCGTCGTGCAGCAGTGAAGGACCGGACGTGATGTGGAAGTTTGCGAAGTTACTGGCGACCGCCGCGATTTGTGTTTGCGTGGCCACCGTGCTGGCGCAAGCGGCCGGCGTTACGTACCTGTGGTCACAAGGGAGTTTGGAGCGAGACAAACTGCTGCGTTTGTTTGCCGTGCTGCACGGCATCGACACGGCTAAAACCGGCGCTGCTGGTACGACGATAGATCCGAATTTGGATCAGCAACAGGTGGCGTACGACGAGATCATCCGGGCGCGGGCTGCCAAGAGCCTGGACTTCGATTTGCGTGAAAGTGCCGTGGAAAAAGGGCTGAGCGACTTGCGGTCCCTGCAGGCTCAACTGATTCGCGAGCGCACGCAATACGAACAAATGAAGAAGTCGTTTGAAACGCGGCTAGCCGATTTGGAACAAGCGGCCACCGGCGAGGCGATTCAGGAAGTTCAGCGCACGCTGGAGGCGATGCAGCCAAAACAAGCGAAGGACCAGATCCTGATGATGCTCGAAGAAGACCGGCTGCGCAACGACAACGCCGCGATGGATGCGGTCGTGGCGATTCTGAAATCCATGACGCTAGACAAACGAAAAAAGATCATCGGCGAGTTTAAGAACGACGATGAAGCTGAACAGTTACACGAGATCCTCAGACAGATTCGGCTCGGCGAACCCGACGTGTCGCTGATTCGCGCCACTCGCCGCGAGCTAGATGGAATCGATTCACCGGCAATTGCAAGGAAGTGATCATGGCCTCCATACCGTACGACAAGTTTCCCGTTCTGCCCACGATCGACACGCTGTCCATCGCGCCGGCCACGTCGCGAATCGCGGCCGAACGAGACTCGTTATTTCAGACACATTTGCGCCGCGATGAGAACATAAAGCCGCCCGCCGCCCCGGCGAAAGAGAATCCGCCGAAATCTCCCGAATCGAAACCGGCCGCAGAAAACCGGAACTCAGCCGGGACCACAGAGAAGTCCCGAGAGGTTCACCGCGAGAAAGCTGCCGAATCAGCTTCAAACAACAACGAAGTCCCTGAGAAAGATGCGACCGAGGCGGCCGAAAACACCAGCGAGACCGACGCCGCCCCGGCGGAGAAAGAAGAGAAAACGTCCGAGGAACCCGCCACGGAAGGAGAATTTGAAAACGCGACCGACGGCCAAGTGGCGCACATCGTCGCAGATGTAGATGAAGTTCTAACATCGCAAGCGAAGAGCGTTTTGCCCGAAGGTGAAGTGCTGGCGGAAACAGAGAAAGTCAATGAACGCTCGGCAAACGAAACGAAGGCAAAAGAATCATTGCGGATAGATTTGGACGCTGCTGCGGAGCAGAAGCATAACCGCGTACAGCGCGCTGATGACCAGACGTCGGACAAGAACGCACCAGCCGCTCGGACTGTTCATGCGGCGACACAATCGGCCGAAGCGCCGGTGGAAGTGGAAGTTGATTTGAACGGTGACGGCAAGGAACAAACGGCTGGCGAGCGCAAAGCGAAATCGCGGCTGGAAGCGAGTCAGGTGACCGACGCTGCCGTTCGCAAGAGCGAAAGTGTGGCGGCCGCATCAGTGGCTGAAGCGAGCGGGGAAGCAACGTCACCGGAGACAGCGCCAACACGTGAGAACTCTAACAGTCAACCAAACACTCAAACGGCCCATGCACCGTCAAACAGCGGCGCGTCCGAGACTGCCGCCGCACCGACGAGCCGATTGCCGCAGCACCTGGTGGGCCGCGGCACGGAACGGACTGCGGCGTCGCCGGCGTTGAATGAAGCGGATCAATCCCGGTTCGTACAGCGCGTGGCGCGAGCCTTTCAAGCGGCTCAGAATCGCGACGGCGAGATTCGGCTGCGGCTCAGTCCGCCGGAATTAGGTTCGCTGCGTTTGGAAGTCAAGGTGCAAGGCGGCGCGTTGACGGCGCGGATCGAGGCCGAAACGACAGCGGCGCGTCAACTGCTGTTGGACAATCTGCCTGTGCTGCGCGAACGGCTGGCGGAGCAAGGGATCCGCGTCGAACAGTTCGACGTCGATTTGACGGATCGTCAACCGGGCGGCCTGTCCGACGAACCGGCCAACGAGCAACACCGCGACGCGCAGACTGGTGCGAGTTTGACGCGCACTCAAAGCCGCGAGAGCGAAGTTACCGAAAACACAAACGATCAACCAACCACACGCCGTAAACAACACGACGGGCGATTGAACGTGGTGGTGTGAGTTTTTCGGAGTGCGGCGACTCGTCGCCGCTTTGGGAGTTTTGGATGAGGCTATAAGGTGTTACCTCAATCCCAAATTCC
>JBGTKH010000435.1:0-5529 GCA_041744735.1 Pirellulaceae bacterium
TCGCCGGTGCGAATCTTGACCGTGTCTTCGACGGCGATTACAAAAATACGGCCATCACCAGGATTGCCAGTGGCCGTTGGACTTCGGCTCCGGAACTGGTCGAGAGAATGCCGCCGGGCGCCCTCGTCGTTCAGTGTTGCCCGTCATTTCGGCTCTCCGCTCTGGGCTCTCGACTCTTGACTGTCCAAGCTGTCTTTCAGCAACAAGCCTTCGATTTCCACGGTGGCTGCCCACAGTTCCCCCAGCGCTTCGATGTAGGCCAAGTTAGTTTGGGAATACGTTCGCTGGGCCGTGAGCAGGTCGAGATAGGCGAATTCTCCCGCCTGATAGCCTTTGCGAACCGATTCGAGCGTTGCCTTGGCGTTGTCCAGAATGCCGTCGGTCTTCGCGTAATCCTGCACTTGGTTGCGCGCGTTAGCGTATCGTTGGAATACGGATGCTAGTCGCCGCTGCAAGTTAAGTTCGACGCGGCTTACCGCCTGTTCTGCGGCGATCAATTCTGCCTGAGCCTGCCGCATGCCACCCTGGTTGCGATTCCGCCAGGGGATGGGAATCGAGACTTGCAGGTTGGCATTGCTGCTGCCGGTGCTGTTGTCACTCTGCACGACGCCTTGAACGTCGAGGTTCGGAATTGGCTCGGCGTAGGCGCGGTCGATGGCCCACCGCGCTCGTTCGACGTCTGCCAGCGCCGCGGTTATCTCAGGGCTTTGCCCCATAATCTCAGCGCGTGCTTCGTCGGGATCGATGTCAACGACGCTTCCTTCCAAATCGCCGCTGAGCGGCCGCGGTTCGATGTCCGGTATGCCCAACACGGTGGCCAATCGCGACCATGCGGCGGCGTAGGCGTTGCGTGCGTTCTTCAGCAACAACTGATCCGTTTGAAGTTCCACCTGCGCCCGCATGACGTCGACTTGGCTGACTTCCTTTGCGTTCAGCAGTGCATCCGCCGCCTTCACGGACTCGTTAGCGATCTCTACCAGCCGCTGGGCGACTTCGCGGCGGCGCTGCGCGATCAGCACCTCGTAATAGCCCAGCCGAACATCGGTCAGCACGCGTTGTTGCTGTGCCGCCCAGATCTGTTCGGCCTTTGCGATCTCTTGGGCCACAATGGCGCGATTCAGTCGCAGCTTACCGCCGCGAACGAATTCTTGGCCGGCGAATAGTCCCTGTTGTTCAGCTTCGCCACCACTGCCAAGCTGCTGGCCTGAATAGCCGAGCACCGTGTTGGGCGGCAGACCAACCTGCACCCACTTGCCTCGTGCCGCATCAACGCGCGCCTGTGCTTCAATCAGCGTCGGGTTGCTTTCCAACGCCATCTCTTCTAGCTGTTCGATGGTCAGTTTGGCCGTCGATGACTCGGCGGGTGCGGGCAATTCCAACGGTTCGGATTCCGGCGGATTTTCGCCTTGCTGAATGTATGCCGCCGGCTGGATGTGGTGCTTCGAATCGCCAGACGGCTGCGCGGGCGCTGAGAGGCCATCGCCGCGCATTGAAATGCGACCGGCCGACTCCAGGGTTTCGACACTCGTCACGCGAGTCATTTGGCAACCTGCCAGAAAGCAGATCAGCGCAGCGGAAAGTAGCCGTGAAACATGCATGTGAACGTCCAGAATCGAAGTTAGAGTGCCAGCGGCCACATTGGTTTGGCCGATGGAAGTGGGCGAGACACTCGATCAGAATGGCTCGAAACTCTTGGCGCTCGACTCTAGACCTAAATCAGAAAGCGACAGAGTGAAGCGCATACTTGCGGCGCGGAGAAAGCCGGCAAGTAATGATTTTGGGCTACGCCCAAGGCGACCCGCATATCTGCGTTCGCATCTGTATCTCCAACGCTGAGACAATCCAAATGCGCGGATGGCTCCACACTCAACGTGTGGAGCGTCTGTGACTGGGGTAGCGCCGGTCGCCGACACAAGCATGTCAGCGGGCACCTGCAGGGAGACAATGGATTATCGCGGGTTACGGTCAGACCGCAATGGATACTCTTGCCGCACGCCGCGCGGGTGGCTGTCAACTTGCTAGAGCCATGGTGACAGCACGTAGGCTGATCGCTGTAGACACCATCCGCCCCGCTGCACCCGCAAATGAAATGGCACAGGACCGGCGTTCCCTGCAACGCCTGAATGGGCGACAACAGGGCGGCCATCCAGACCAGCCATTTCGAGCAAATTTGGGACGTTTGGACCATCGTTTGTCCACGCAACATGGTTCACGGAAACCGCTTTTCACGTATCGGCCAAGCCAGTCCTGCCGCTTGAAGGGATTATTTATTTCCTGTGGCACCTGAAAGGCAGCGGATTATCCCGCGTGGAACACGCCGGTGTTGTCTGTTAAACTACCTCTGGATGATAGCTTAGAACGATTTCACGCAGTGACGTAAATTAACTCATTCCTCAATTCCGGGAATTCGGCCATGTACCGTGCGGCGAACTTGGTTGCGCTGATGTTGGTGTCCTTGGCGCTAGCGAATTACACGTTCGCCACGGAATATTCGGCCGTTCAATTGGCGTTGGCGCCGAAGATTGAACCGCCGCGGCTGGAACCTTCGCAGTTGGAGGATTTTCCGACGCCGTTGGTGCCGCGACAGGCGCGAACGCAGGCGGAAGAGGATCGAGTGACGGCCAGTGCCTTGTTCGCTCACGGGCGGATGCTGGTGCAGCGCGGCGATTTGGCCGGCGCGCTGCGGCGATATCAGCGAGCGTGGCGGTACGATCCGCAGGCCGTGCCGATCTTGTCCGACATTATTGCCGTGGCAATCCAATTGAACCGCGCGGAACAGGCGGCTCGTTATGCCGTGATCGCGGCGGAGAAAGAATCGGACGACGCGGAGTTGCTGATGCGGCTGGCGGTGTATTTGACTCAGCAAAGCGATTGGCCACGGGCTCTGAAACTGTACGAGCGGGCTCGTACACTACGGAAAGACGAGGCGAAAGACGCCAGTTCGGTATTGATCAACATCGAGATGGGCCGGCTCTATTTTCTCACCGGTGATTACCAAAAATCGGCCGAGTCGTTCGCCCTCGTTCGCGACGCGCTGGACAATCCCGATCGCTATGGGCTCAACGAGTCGCTGCAGAAAACGTTGCTCGATCAGGCCGATCGCACGTACACGTTGTTCGGCGAGAGTTTTCTGTTGGCCGAGCGCTTAGACGACGCGGCCGCCATGTTCAAGAAGGCGGACGAGGTGAAGTCGAATAAGGGCCTGCTCGCGCTACAGTTGGCTCGGGTCGAAGCGAAACGCGGTAATATCGCCGCCGCGCAGAAGCAGCTCGACGAATATTTTCAGTCGAAGTTGACCGATGCCGGCACCGATCCCTATGAATTGCTTGCGGAACTCTTGCAGAAACAAAACAAAGATCCGAAACAAGCACAAAGCGAGCTGCGCGATCGATTAGAGAAGTTGTACGACGCAGATGCCGCCAACGGCCCGCTCGGGTTCTACCTCGCGCAGACATATCGCGATGCGGACGAGTTGGAGCAGGCCGCGAAGGTCTACGAGTCACTGCTCAAGTCATCGCCCGCGGTGGACGTGTTTCAGGGGTTGATTGACGTTTACCGCGAGCAAGGTCAAATTGATAAGCTGCTCGAAACGTTGGGCAAAGCGGTCGTGAAGACCGGCACGCTCGAACCGCTTGGCGAGTCGGCCGAGGCCATCACGAGCGATGACGCGCTGCTGGGCAAGTTGATCGAGAGAGCGAAAGAACAGAAGCGGGCCGACGCCAATTCGTTAACAACCGGTGTGCCCTTGACCGTCGCGCTGCTGGCGCTGGAAGCCAAACAATTCGACACGGCCGACGAGTTCATCGAACTGGCACTCGCCGCGCCGGAGCCTCCCAAAGCTCAACTCATGGCCTCATGGGGTCTGAAATTGTTCATGGCGGATGAACCTGAGCGGGCCGCTCGCATCTTTCGGCGGGCGATCGACGAGAAGGTGTTGCCTGACAATAACCCGGCGTACTATTTCTATCTGGCCGGGGCGTTGGCCTTGAGCGACAAGACCGATGAAGCGCTGCAAGCTGCCAAACAGGCCGCGGCGCTACAACCGAAAAATGCCCGCTTCCAAGCTCGCGTGCCGTGGATTTCGTATTTCGCCAAGCAATATGAGGATGCCGAGAAGGGTTACCTGAAAGTACTCGATCAGTTTGACGCCGATCACGATTCGTCCGACGTCCGCGATGCGATGCGTGAGACGCGGCTGATCCTCTCCAACATCTGCGTGCAACAGGACCGCATGCCCGAAGCGGAAGAGTGGCTCGAACAGGTGCTCGATGAATTCCCCGAAGACATCGGGGCGTTGAACGACTTGGGCTACCTGTGGGCCGATCAGGGGAAGCGGCTGCAGCGGGCGCTGACGATGGTCGAAAGGGCCGTGCAGGGTGAGCCGGATAATATCGCATACCGCGACAGTCTCGGCTGGGCGCTGTTCCGCTTGGCCCGCTACGACGAAGCGGTCGCGGAATTAGAGAAGGCAACCGAGGGCGAAGACCCCGATGCCGTGATTCTGGAGCATCTGGGCGACGTGTACCTGAAGAAGAAACAGATCGACAAAGCGATTGCGGCTTGGCAACGCGCCGCCGAAGCATTCAAAAAGGACAACGACGACAAGAAGCTTCAAGAGATTGAAGCCAAGATCAAGGAGCATTCGAAGTAACATGGCAGGCCATTCTCATTGGGCGGGCATCAAGCACAAGAAAGCGCTGATCGACAACAAGCGGGGAAAGCTCTGGAGCAAGTTGTCGAAAACGATCATCATCGCGGCCAAGTTGGGCGGCGGCGATCCCGAAATGAACATTCGCTTGCGGACCGCCATCAACGACGCCAAAGCGGTCAGCATGCCCAAGGACAACATCGAACGGGCGGTCAAACGCGGCACGGGCGAAATCGAAGGCGGCAACGTCGAAGAGATTCTCTACGAAGGCTATGGTCCGGGTGGCGTCGCGGTGCTGTGCGAAATCATGACCGACAACCGCAACCGCACCGCGCCCGAAATTCGCAAGGTCTTCGAAGTCCACGGCGGCAAACTGGGCGGCACGAACTGCGTGGCCTGGATGTTCGACCGCAAGGGGCTGTTCGTCATCTCGGCCCAGATGGCGAGCGAGGAGCAGTTGATGGAGTTTGCCCTGGAAGCCGGCGCGGACGACGTGAAGCGCGTCGGCGACAACTTCGAGGTCCTCTGCGACCCCGATGCCTACACCACCGTCGCCGACTCCCTCGAAGCCGCCGGCATCGAGGTCGAGTCCAAACAAATCACGCGCATCCCCAAGAACACCGTCGACCTGGACGTAGAAACCGCGCGCACCGTGCTCAAACTCATGGAAGCCCTGGACGACCACGACGACGTCCAAAACGTCTCCGCCAACTTCAACATCCCCGAAGAAGCCATGGCCGCGTTGCAGTAACCAAGAAACCAAGCTACGTGTTAGTTGACAGGTGACTTCGAAGTTGCGCTTTTCGACCGACGGTAGCCGAATTCGCCAGAATTTGGCGGGTCTTGTGTTGAAGTCGAATGCCAAATTCTGGCGAATTCGG
>JBGTKH010000436.1:0-4763 GCA_041744735.1 Pirellulaceae bacterium
GACCGCCACGATCGAATCGAACCGGCCCTCGGTCGCGACTTGTGCCGCCAATTGAAAGCTGGCGTCCGTCGGCTCGACCGACACGCGGTCGAACACTTCAAAGCCGATGCCGGCCGCTTTGAGAGACCGCATGACCGTCTCGCCAACCGGCAACCGCACCAGCGCCGGATCGATCACCAGCAGCGTGCGTTTGACTTGCATGTCGCGCAAGTCCAGGCCGACTTCGGCGGTCACGCCCTGTCCGAAGCGGATGTTCGACGCGGACATTTGAAAGGCGGTGTCGTGCTGCATGGCAGATTACGAATTACGAATTACGAATTACGAAGGACAGAGGACTGGGTACTGGGTACTCTGCACTCGTCACTGACTTTGTCGCCAGCCAGCCTTTCGATTTAGTCCAATGCCGATAGTATACTCGACCGTGCAGGCGTGTTGCACTCGCACTCGCGGCGCTGGTACGCTTGGAGGCGAATTGCGGTTGAAAATGAGAGGCGACGATGTCCTATCAAATTTACTGGGGCGATCTGCATAGTCATTGTTCGGTCAGTTACGGCGAGGGGACGGTCCAACAGGCGTTGAAGCGGGCGCGGGGGCAGCTTGATTTTTGTTCGATCACGGGTCATGCGTTCTGGCCGGACATGCCGACCGACCGGCAGCGCTACGGCCAGATCATCGACTATCACAACGAAGGATTTTCCAGGCTGGCTCGGAATTGGGACACGCTGGTGCGCGAGCAAGCGGCGGCGACGCGGCCGGGCCAATTCGTGGTGTTTCCCAGCTACGAATGGCATTCGCTCAAATATGGCGATCATAACGTGTACGGCTGCGGGCCCGAGATGCCGCTGCGCGACGCGGCGGATTTGCCGGCATTGCGGGCGATGATGCGCGAGTCAGGCGCGATCGCGGTGCCTCATCACATTGGTTACGCGGCCGGGTATCGCGGCATCGACTGGCGGCATTTTCGCGAGGAGACATCGCCGCTGGTGGAGATCTATTCGCTGCACGGTTGTTCCGAGAGTGAGGACGCGCCGTATCCGATGCTGCACGACATGGGCCCGCGCGACGCGGGCAGCACGGCCGAGGCGGGCTGGGCTGCGGGACACCGCTTCGGCATCATCGCCTCGACCGATCACCACGGTGGCTACCCCGGCAGTTTCGGCGACGGCCGCGTGGCGGTGCTTGCGAAGGAGTTGACGCGCGAATCGTTATGGGAGGCGTTTCTCGCGCGGCGCGTCTATGCCGTGACCGGCGACAAGATCGACGCGCGGATGTTTGTCGACGATGCGTGGTTTGGTTCGGTGATTCAATCCAAAGGCACGCGGCGAATTCGAGTCGACGTACGCGGTGCGGATGCGCTGGATCGCGTTGAGGTGCTAAAGAATGGGAAAGTCATCCGTCGTTTGTTCGCAGATCCATTGCCTGCGCCGCGCGAACAGGGAAAATACCGGCTGCGGATTACTTGGGGCTGGGGGCGAAAGAACGAACCGGTGCGTTGGCAGTCGCGGCTATCGCTGTCCGACGGTGTGATCACGCACGTCGAACCGTGCTTCTCCGGCCAAGCCGTGATCGCGCCGAAGGGTGTCGCCGGGCACACCGAGTCGGCGGACGAAGAAGATTTGCCTCACGAGATCATCGAGCGCGGCGAGCGATCGTGCGTTTGGCGATCGCTCACCGTCGGCAACATCAGCACGCGGCACCCGACGACGCAGGCGCTGTCGCTCGAACTAGAAGCGTCCCTTGACGCACGGCTGACAGTTGAAACAAACGGACAGCGTTACGTCCACACGCTAGCCGAACTATTGCACGCGGGCCGCTCACATTATCTGCGCGGCTGGTTGTCCGAAGCGATCCGCATCGGCCCGCTCGTGCCGCTGGAAGAATGCAAATTGCAAGCGGAATTTGACGACGATCCCGCCCAGTCGGTAGACATATATCGCCTGCGAGTCGCCCAACGCAACGGCCAATGGGCCTGGCTAACGCCAATCTGGGTTGAAAGGTAGGACGGGTTGCCAACCCGTCCTGTGTTCGAGACAAGATGGCCGGATTAAAAATCCGGCCTACGGAAGAGAGTTGAGACTATGCCTGAACCGTATCGCATCGGCGTGCTGGGGCTAACCCACGATCATGTCTGGGGCAATCTGCAGGACTTGAACGCTTCCGACGACGGAGTGCTCGTTGCCGCGGCCGATCCAAATGGGCCATTGCTGGAGCAGGTGCAACAGCAATTCCGTTGCACGACGTACAGCGAATACGACGCGCTGTTGGAGCGTGAGCAACTCGATGCCGTTTATATCTTCAGCGACAACGCGGCCGGCGCGGGGCTGACAGAGAAAGCGGCGGCGAAAGGGTTGCATGTGCTGATCGAAAAGCCGATGGCTGCCGACGTGGCCGGCGCCGATCGGATGCTGGCCGCGGCGCGGCGAGCCGGTGTACGGCTGATGGTCAATTGGCCATTCGCCTGGTGGCCGCAGATGCAGAAGGCGCTGGCGATGGCGGCGGGCGGCGACATCGGTGACGT
This sequence comes from Pirellulaceae bacterium, assembly GCA_041744735.1. Lineage (GTDB taxonomy): Bacteria > Planctomycetota > Planctomycetia > Pirellulales > Pirellulaceae > JBGTKH01. The sequence goes on from JBGTKH010000436.1 coordinate 2,519, forward strand.
GTGGCAAGTGAAGTACCGCGCGGCTCACGCCGGTCCGAAAGAACTGGGCTGCTCGACGTACTTCTGCGATTGGCTGTTCGACGCGGCGCGAAACGGCGGCGGGGCGCTGATCGATTACGGCTGCTACGGCGCGGTGTTGGCTCGGCGATTGTTGGGCGTGCCCAGCCGCGTGACCGCCGTTGCCGGCCGAGTGGTGAAAGAGGACATTACGGTCGAAGACAACGCCGTGCTGATCATGTCGTATGCCAGTGCGATCGCCATTGCCGAAGGTTCGTGGTCGCAGATCGGCAATCTGACCAGCTACGTCACGACGATCTACGGCACTCAAGGCACGTTGATGATCGAGCCGCGCGTCGGCGGCCGGTTGCTGCTAGCCACCGATGAACATCCCGACGGCGCCGAAGTAGAAGTGCCTCCCGCGCTGCCTCACTTCCGCAACGCCACCGCGCACTTCCTGCATTGCCTGCGCAGTGGCAGCGAGTTCTTTTCTCTGTGCAACGATCGAGTCGGCCGCGACGCGCAAGAAATCCTGACCGCCGCTCTGATATCGGCCCGAGAGGGAAGACACGTGTCGTTACCGTTAACCTTTACATCGACAAGTGGAGAATTCGGTCATCGCTGACGGTAGTACGAACAAGAATTAGGCAGAGCAATCCGCCCTTGGATAACGGACCGACGCGCGTCGTGCCGCTCTCGCAGTTGAACGAGTTTATCTGGGGCGATAGGCGAACCGTCGTTGTGCGTAAGAGGCACGTAAAGTTCATATTCTTTCACCCGCCGCGACGCCTTCCTCGGCCAACGCTTGTGACTCGTCGGAAAGTACAACGAATCGGATTCCGGCCTGACGCAGTGCGTCGGCCGCATCTTTGGATACCACAAACGTTCGATTCGGTAAGGCGACGCCTGGCGAATGACGTTGCAGTAAGGCCCATGCCTTGGCGTCGTCGGCCGGCGCTATCTGTATCACAAGTTTCATCGATTCTCTCCAAGCGACTCGCAATTGTCCAATGAAGTATAGCTTGACCGTCGCGCGCGGAACAGACAAAGCGACCATGTTCGCCCTTGATCGCCGCGCCGTGTTAAGCCGTCTCGGCCCTCATTTCATCGGCCAAATCGCGGTAGCGGCGGTAGATGCCGTAGGCGATCCAACCGAGGTAAGCATTCAGACCCAGCGAGGCGAAGAGCGCTAGCGTGGTCAGCGTGAGCGGCAACCAAGGCTTGCTGCTTGAAGTAGCGGGCGGATTCTCGTTTGTCGCCGGTGTTTTGTCGCCGGTGTCGTTGGATGTTACAGGTTCGACGTAGCCAGCGTGTTGGTGCACGAGCGGGCCGCTGGTTGGATCGGGCTCAAGCGGTTCAGGCGCGGCGGGCTGCGGTTCGAATTCTTTGGAGGGAAGTTGGCCGCCGCTTAGATCGGGGTCGCGAATAGGTGACACTTGTGTGTCAGTGTTTTGCTTCGGCGGCTGGACGGGAGTGTACGTTGAGTTGTTTGGAGTCTGAGGTGAATACTGCAAGTCGCTGGGCCGGCGGATCGTGGGCCAACTGCCGTTGTCTTCGTTGGTGGGCTGCGACGATGTGGCGGGTGAGCCAACGGCGGGTGGTGGTTGGCTCGGCGGCGTTTGAGGAGTTTCCGCCGGCGTCGCGTTGGCCGGGGAGGGCGTGAAAGTCGGCGGCTGTGCGGGCGTCGTTGGAGCAGGCTCGACGGCACTGATTCCTTCGCGCGGCACTTCATCCGTGCCAACCCGGATGCGGAAAGTACGCACGCCGCGCACCTCGGGCGGGATGCGGCTGGTGATGTCAAAGCCCTCTTTGAGCGTGTCGAGCTGCAACGGATCGACCTGGATGATGTACTCAAGTTCGCCGTCCGGCCCAGCCTGCCAGCCGAAATCCACACTCACCGACGCCGCCACCAGCAACAAGGCCATCGCGTTCATCGTCCGCACTCCTCACACATAAATCATTGCTGAAATCGTCCGCATGCATTGCATGGTAGCGTTTGTTGGCGCCCGGCGTAAAGAGAAGTGGGGGTGTTGTGGAGTGTCGTGCAGAAGCCCCCAACGATGTGTGGCGGGTTCGTCACTCGTCAAACCTAGGTCTGCTCTTGCACCGAAAATAAGAAGCCCCCAACGATAGTTGGCGGGTTCGTCACTCGTCAAACCTAGGTCTGCTCTTGCACCGAAAATAAGAAGCCCCCAACGATAGTTGGCGGGTTCGTCACTCGTCAAACCTAGGTCTGCTCTTGCACCGA
>JBGTKH010000437.1:0-2599 GCA_041744735.1 Pirellulaceae bacterium
ATGTCGCCGATCTGCGGGTTGTTGGTTGTGTGAACGCCCAATTGCGAAGTGCCCGGCAACGCCACGAACCGCTCGGCCGTCGCGTGATCGGCCCACGGCTCGGCATTGATCGAATAGGGAATCACGCCGGGGGCGGTTTGGTGATCGGCGGGGGAAGCAAACAGACCGGTGTCGCTCAGCTTCGTCGGAAAATCGCTGGTGGCGCCGGCCGACGGATTGGGCACCAGCCGGTGAATCGTTCCCGCGTAATCCACGACGTACAACTCGCCTGCGTTGTCGACGCCGAAACAGATGATGGCCAGCGGTGTGTCGACCAGCTCTTGCGGCTGCGAGGCATGCTGGCCGTCCCAATGGAAACTCCAAATCTTCCCCGTCACGTAATCACCGTAGATATACGCGCCTTTCAGATCGGGCAGTCGATCGCCGCGGTAGACGTAGCCGCCGGTGATCGAACGCGATTCTGTATGCGAGTGTTCGACCGTGGGCGGCAGGATCGGCGTAGGTCCGCGGCGGCGCTGGGGGTGCACGCTCTGGCGGCCTTCGGTGATGCTCCAGCCGTAATTACCGCCACGCTCGACACGGTAAATCATCTCCCACATTTCCCAGCCGACGTCGCCCACCCACAAATCGCCGGTCGGCCGGTCGAAACACATTCGCCACGGATTCCGCATGCCATAGGCCCACACTTCGCCGCGAGCATCGGCGAGGCCGACAAACGGATTGTCTTTGGGGATCGAATAAGGCATGTCGGCGGAGGCGTGGTCCACGTCGATGCGCAAGATCGAAGCGAGCAAATCGTTGATGTCTTGTCCCGAGTCGTGAATGTCGGCGGGGAACGGTCCGGAGCCGTCGCCGGTCGAGATGTACAGACAACCGTCGGGCCCGAACTGCAAGCTGCCGCCGTTGTGCCCGCCTGACTTCCACCGCAACAGCACTGTTTCGCTACTCGGATCGCAGCGCGGCGGGTCAGTGTCGGTGACTTGGAACCGCGACACGAATGTGCAATCCGGCGCATCGGGCTTCGTCACGTAGCAAATGTAGCAGTAGCGGTTAACAGCGAAATCCGGATGAAACGCCAGCCCGTATGCTCGCGTCATCCCTTCAATTTCCGCGGCCAGGTCGATGAACAAATCCGAGGTCGCGACGTCGGCGGAGTTCACGAAGGAAAAAATCTTGCCGTCCAATTCGACGACCAGCAACCGGTCGCCGGCAGGCGCCGCGATCATTTCCACGGGTTTATCGAACTTCAACTTCTCGAAGACTTGTTCGATTTGATACGCTGGCGGCGGATACGGCGAGCCCGTGATGCGCGACGTGGTCCAAGGCGTACGCCTAGCAATGCCAACCGCCGGCGGCTCAGCCGGGTCCTCAGAATACGCGTTGCTGGACGTAGTGATCTGGAAAACAAACGCCAACAGGATTGCGAACGGCGGGTATAACTTCATAGTTTTCCCACGGATTCAAAACGATCACGGATGCGGTACAGTCATCGCGTAAGGATAATCGATCTCCCTTGAGATATGCAGAGGCTTTCGCCAAAATTGTCGCAAAAAGGACGCGCGTGCATTGAAGAAATACATTATCGGTGGGCTGAAGGTTGCCGTCTCGGCGGCGATCCTGACTTACTTGTTTTATCAGGCATCGCACGACGAAAGCTTCGCGACGCTGCGCGAGCAGCCGAAGCAGTGGGGGTTGCTGCTGGGTGCACTGGTCGTGTTTCTGACCACGATCTGCAGCAATATGGTCCGCTGGTATTTGCTGGTTCGAGCACTCGAACTGCCGTTCGCCCTGCGCGATGCATTTCGACTCGGCTTCCTGGGCTACCTGTTTAACTTCTTCACGGTGGGCATCGTCGGCGGTGATTTGATTAAGGCGGTGTTCATCGCGCATCAACAGCCGGGCCGGCGCACCGAAGCGGTGGCCACGGTGGCGGTCGATCGGATCGTCGGCATGTACGCGCTATTTCTGGTCGCCAGCGCCGCGTTTTTGCTCAGCGGTCTGCAGCCGGCGAATGTGCGCGATCCGACGGTTCTGGCCGCAATTCAACGCATCTGCCAAGTCACGATCATTCTGTCCGCGGTCGGCACGATTGGGATCGGCCTGTTGCTGGTGCCCGGTTTTACGACGTGGCCGTTGTGGGACCTGTTGGTCGGTCTGCCGCGCGTCGGCAAGATCTTCGGCCGCTTGATCGGCGCGGTGCGGATGTATCGCAAGAGAATCGGAGTGCTGGCGATCACGTTGCTGATGAGCCTGACGACGCACGCCATGGCCGCTGTCGGCATTTATTTGATCGCGATCGGGCTGCCCGGCGAAGAGCCGTCGCTGGCCACTCACTTCGTCATCGTCCCCATCTCGATGGTTGCCGGCGTGCTGCCTTTGCCCGGCGGACTTGGCGCGTTCGAGTACGCGCTGGATCTGCTCTACCGCGGCGTTTCTACGGTGGCAGTCGCCCAGAGCCAAGGGTTTGTGATCGCGCTGGCCTATCGCGTGATCACGATACTAATCGCCATGATCGGCGTCGTGTATTATCTAACCAGCCGGCGCGAGGTGGCGGAGTTGATCAAAGAAGCTCAGGCCGGTGACGAAGCGCCTTTGGAGT
>JBGTKH010000438.1:0-2893 GCA_041744735.1 Pirellulaceae bacterium
TCTCGCCCCCTGCCTGCTCGCCAGGCAGGAGCGTAAGTTTCGCCGCTTGGCCGCGCGATGGCCCACGCCTCGTCTCGCCCCCTGCCTGCTCGCCAGGCAGGAGCGTAAGTTTCGCCGCTTGGCCACCAGCACTAACTCTCCCCTTCCCGATTAACTCCTCACGGCGTTCATGTTGTACTCACTGAAGGTCCCGACGTAATAGTTTCCGCTCCACCAACGACTCTGTCCAAAAGCGAACGCCAAGTTGTTCAGAAATGCGAGCACCATGTCCTGAGGCGAATGAGAAATGTCTCCGCGGATCGCTAAGTGCACGTGGTCGGGCATGACCGAACGCACGGAGATGCGATATCCCTTCCTGGCGGCGATACGGCCACACCAATCGCAAATGATTCCCAACTGGTGTTCGTCCACGACCCGGTAGCGTTCGGCAACGACCAAGACGATGTGCAGGTTGTACCAATACCTTCCGCTATTCGTCGCAGTTGGCTGCGACAGATGCACGCTTGGATCTTCAATCGTGAATCGGCGCATGAAAGTTTCAAATCGGTGATCGGCGAATCGCTCTTTGGAAACTTGGTTGATGATGTATCGCTCGACCGCCTCGCGTGTGTTATCACCAATCGATCGCACGGCGACCTTGCGACTGAATCGCGCGGGTGCTTTGGTTCGCGTGCGCCAAACGTATTCCAATCGGCCCTTGGCGCGCGACGCTAAGAGAACCGGAGACACGTCGGGTTTAGTGCTAAACGTGACTTGGATCTTTTCACCGCTCCAGTGCGATTCCAATACGCGAAGGCCGTCGCTCTCCCATTCGGCCTTCAATTCTTCGAAGTGAACATCAACCGGCCGATCGGGAAACAACATGCCCGACGGCCACGCGGTCCATCCATATCGCAATTGATAGGCGGGATGCAGATCGCCGGCAGTGTAAAGCGGCTGAGGTGGCGTGGTCGCTGTCGATGGCGGCGCAGTCATCAGTAGATCACCATGATTGCGATCGTAATGGACAACGAATAATTGGATGATTGGCGTAGTGTGAAAACAAGTGGGGATCGCCAATCGGCGCGATCTTTCTGCGGCTGTCAAGCCGCGAAACTTGCACTTTCTGCCAGACGAACTGGGAGGGGAGCGTGAGGAGGACCCTGGCGACTGCGAAGCCGCAAAACTCTTGCTTCCTGCCAGGCGAGCTGGCAGGGGGCACGGTGGACAACGCCGTCATGTTCACTTAAACTGTTACCTGTGCGCAGTTAAGAATTCCCGCCGCACGTTTTCCCACCGAATTTCCACTCCAATGATTCTTTCGCGGTAGAGATCATGCGCGTTTTTCGATTCATGGCCAGCCGGATTCTGCTCGTGGCAACGGCGATGGCATCCGGCGCTTCGCTGGCGCAGGAAGTTGACTTTGGCCGCGATATTCAGCCGATTCTGGCTCGGCGGTGCTATAAGTGCCATGGGCCCGATAAGGATGAAGGAGGGCTGCGGCTGAATCGGGAGGAGTCGGCGCTGGCGGAGTTGGAGTCCGGCGAGCACGCGCTGGTGCCGGGCGATCCCGAGTCCAGTGCGCTGTTGTTTCGCATCGAGATCGATGATCCGGACTTTCGCATGCCGCCTGAGGAGAAGCCGCTGGCGAAGGGCGAGATTGAATTGATTCGCCGCTGGATTGCGGCCGGGGCAGTGTGGCAGAAGCCGTGGGCGTATCAGCCGCCGACTCGTCCCGCGGTGCCGGCTGTGAAAGACGCCGCGTGGGTGCGTAATCCGATTGATGCGTTCGTTCTTGAGCAGCTTGAGCGCCGGGAGCTCCAGCCCGCGCCGCCTGCCGACAAAGTGGCGTTGCTGCGCCGCGCATACTACGACCTGACGGGCCTGCCTCCTACGCTGGCCGACGTCGAAGCGTTCGTCTTGGACGAGTCACCCGACGCTTATGAGAAGGTGATTGACCGGCTGCTCGAATCCGAACGGTACGGCGAACGTTGGGCGCGTCATTGGCTCGACTTGGTGCGCTACGCGGACACAAACAGCTTCGAGCGTGACGGCGTGAAGCCGAATGCCTGGCGGTTCCGCGACTATGTGATTCGTTCGTTCAACGACGACAAGCCGTACGACCGGTTCATCATCGAGCAGCTCGCCGGTGATGAGCTGCCCGACGCCAACGCCGAAACGATTATCGCCACCGGTTACTATCGGCTGGGTCTGTGGGACGACGAACCGGCCGATCCGCTGCAAGCTCGTTACGATGAGCTGGACGACATCCTGAGCACGACCGCTCAAGTGATGTTGGGGCTGACGATCAACTGTGCCCGCTGCCACGATCACAAGATCGATCCGATTCCGCAGACCGATTACTATCGCATGTTGGGGTTTTTCCACGGCGTGCCGTCGTATGGGGCGCGCGGCGATCAGCGGTCGGCCAATCAAACCGACATCGCCACGCCAGAGTTGGCGGCCCGCTATCAGCAACTCGATGAGCAGAAGAGCGTGCTTCGCGAGCAGATGACCGCGATCGAACAGCAGGGCATCGTCAAGATGTCGGCCGAGGATCAGTGGAAGTCCGAAGGCCGCGAGCGAGAGAAGTTGCTGTCCGAAAAGCTGCAAATGTTTTTGGATGATGCACAATGGCAGCAGTACAGCGAGTTGAAGTCGCAACTTGCCAAACTGGAAATGGAAAAGCTGCCGCAGCGCGAATCGGCGCTGAGCGTGGCCCTCTGCATGCGCGAGCCGCCAGAGACGTTCGTGTTCCAGCGCGGCAATCCGCATGTGCCCGGTCAGAAAGTCGAGCCCGGTTTCCCGCAGGTGCTCGGTGCGGCCGACCCGGTGATTCCCGCTCCGCCGCCGGATGCCAAATCGTGCGGCCGCCGCACGGCGCTGGCCAAGTGGATCGCCAGCCCGGAAAACC
>JBGTKH010000439.1:0-11798 GCA_041744735.1 Pirellulaceae bacterium
CATCCATCTGAGCAGCGCCCGTGATCATGTTCTTGATGAAGTCGGCGTGACCAGGGCAGTCAATGTGTGCATAGTGGCGATTCGCGGTCTCGTACTCGACGTGAGCCACGGCAATTGTCACTGTCTTGGTTGCATCGCGGACCGTACCGCCTTTGGCGATATCCGCATACGATTTGACTTTGGCCATGCCTTTGGTGGCCTGCACCGCCAAAATGGAGCCCGTCAAAGTCGTTTTGCCGTGGTCAATGTGGCCGATCGTGCCCACGTTGACATGCGGCTTTTTCCGTTCAAATACCTCCTTGGCCATTGCTTTCTACACCTGTGTTTTAGTTTGGGTCGTGGTCAAAAATAACGTTTACTTATCGGTCAAAGACCGTTGTTGCCTGTGTCACAAGAGCTGCTGACGGGACTCGGACCCGTGACCTCGTCCTTACCAAGGACGCGCTCTACCAACTGAGCTACAGCAGCCAGGGAAGCGGATCGAGCCGTCCTAATCTATTTCCTCACATTCAACGTGCAGCACCCCTCCGTCAAAGCGGGTGAAGGGAATCGAACCCTCGTCTTCAGCTTGGAAGGCTGTGGCTCTACCATTGAGCTACACCCGCGTATTGTGTCGGCGATCAATGGGGGGTGTAGGATTCGAACCTACGAAGGCATAGCCATCAGATTTACAGTCTGACCCCTTTGACCGCTCGGGAAACCCCCCTCACTTTTAGGAACACATTTTCCGACGCAGGTTCGCTTCGTCGGCTCATCATCCATCTACAACGCGATGCTTTCAAGCCCCTGTCTACGAAGCCAGCGGAGGGACTTGAACCCACAACCTGCTGATTACAAATCAGCTGCTCTGCCAGTTGAGCTACGCTGGCTTGTGCTATCTTCCACGAAAACCAGTCAATATAACGAAGCGGCGAAACCTTGCAAGCCGAAACGAACAGATTTTCACCATTGCACTTACGCCAGCCGTGCCGTGAGTCTACTTTCCCGCCTAAAAAAATAGGGAGACACGCGAAAGCCCAGAAAAGACGTTCCACCGCGCAGCACTCAGCATTGCGATGCTAACCCGTCTTTTCCGTCAGCCTTTACGCACCTCCCTAACAACAATTCCCCTAGCTTGGGGCGCCAATTTTCCGCTCAACTTTTCTTTGTCGAACCGACATGTCATTCGCTTGCAATACGCGAGCCGTCGAAATACTCCCTATTCGGGGACTTCGATCTTTTCTTCCTGGACTGCCATGCGAAGTTTGTTCAATGCCCGGGATTCGATCTGCCGTACGCGCTCCTTAGTGACGCCCATCTCGGCGCCGACTTCCTTGAGCGTCTGAGGCTCGTGGCTGTGATCAAGTCCGAACCGGCTAATGATAATCTTCTGTTCACGCTCGTCAAGCCGAGACAAAATCTTTGAGATCTGCTGTCGGCGAAGTTGCTGAGCGCTTTCCTGTTCGTACTGATCCGACCGATCATCTTCGGTGGCCGAAAACATCTCGTCGTGGCTGGTGCGGAATCGATCCCGATGCTTGAATTCGTCGGGAATCGTCCGCGCGTAGTTCTTCATGATCGCCCAGCTTGCATAGGTGCTGAACTTGTTGCCGCGGGCGAAGTCGAATTTTTCGACGGCCCGAATTAACGACATGTTGCCGTCGCTGACGAGCGGAAAGAAATCTTCGGCCGCATTAACGTGCCGCTTGGCGATCGACACGACCAGCCGCAAATTGGCCTGCACGATCTGATTCTTCGTCTGTACGGCTTGATCGTACAATTCTTCGATGCGATCCATCACGCTGCTCTTGGCCCGCGCCGGATCGAGTCCCTCGCGCAGCTTCAATGCGACGTGCTTCAGGTAGTTGAACTTGCGGAACAGGTGGTACTCTTGCTCGCGAGTCAGCAGCGGCACTTCGTAAAGCGACGCCAAATACGGCGGCAAACCACTCGGTGCCCGCGATTTTCGCGGCGTCTGTTCCGGCTCAGGGAGCGGGCCGAGGATTGCGTTCTCCAACGACGGCTTATCGAACTGCGGATTGTCGATGTAATCCAGCGGCAACTCCAAGATGCGCCGCGCCCGCATTTCATTGACGATGCGGTAGATGCTGGTCTTGGTGCGGCAGTGCCGCTTGGCCAGCACATCGACGGACACGCCGCGGCGATGTTGCTGATAGATCCTCTGCTTCGACTCCAGATTCAACGGCCCGCCGTGATCGGGGAAAATCGCCAAATCGGGATGCTTTTGATCGAATTGCTTGAGCGTGTAGCGAATCGTCTCGACGCTGCGATCCATGTGCTTGGCGATTCGCCGAGTCACTTCGGATGGGCAACCGCCCGCTCGCGCTAGACGCCGAGCCCGTTCGACGATTTCGCCACGATCTTGATCCGTCAATTGGCTAAATCGCTCACCGCGGCGAACGCGCTCCTGATTCCCGGCAACGAAACGCTCGACGCTGCTGTGCAAGAAACCGACTCGCTTGCGGCCGTCGAAAACAAATCGACGGCTGACCAGACCTTGATCTCGCCACCGCGAAATGGTCTTCGTCGAGACATTGAACATCTCGCTCAATTCATCGACGGTGTGCACCGGCTCGCCAGCGTCCTCCGCACGCACATTCGCGGCATCAGAAACATCTTCCACGAATAGCCGCAGATCGTGCCGCACGTCGTCGCCCGAAATGGTCGCGTTGGGCGTAGCCTCCGGACGGTAATCAGTGATGCGGAAGCACAGATACTCGTACGTGTAGACGCGCGCAGAATCGATTTCCGTCAACAAGCGTTCGGCTCGACGGACCTGCTCGATCTTCTTCTCGCGCGGCGCATAGCGCACCTGCTGGTCGCGCAGTTGCCGCAGCGTCGGGTTGCGATAGTCCGTATGCATCAAAGCACCTCTTCCTTCTTCCATCGAGCCTTGCCGGTGTTCCCTGCGATTCCCATCGCGCGCCAATGCTCAATCCACTTGGGTTGAGCGACCGTTCCCAAGCCGCTTCCCGAATCCTCTCCAAGTCTATTTCTCTTGGCCGTTGTTGGTACGTTGATTCTGGTCACTTGGTTCTTTCGGAGCACATGCTACGGAGTGTAAATCCACACTCAAAAACCGAACATAAACGAAATGATATCAATGACTTGTGCGACTGTCGTTCTCCAAACCCGCAGGTTCGCCTAACTGTTATACCCGCTACAGTCGCACCTTGGCTAACTAAAGTTCGCGCGTTGGCCTGTCGATTGTTCCCGATTCGCGCTATCTAGCACTGCACTCCCCCGCCAAATAACGTCGATTTAGCCATAACGGAATAAACCGGACTGACTTGGGCACGCAAGTGCCGCACTTTTCACGGGGAAACCTCCATGTATTTCGATGGAAATGACGGCTTCTTCGATGCCGGAGACCGAGAAATTGTCACAATCTTATCGCAAGTTCTTGTGGCGCCAAGGGCTGCGGCGATCTTGGCAGCCGTGCTATTGGCATCGCTCTCGGCAATCAGCAGTGCATCGGCGCAAACGTACGACCTCTCCCCTGACCTTAAACCGGGCGATCTGCGGCGAGTCTCGATCCGCGTGGAGGCCAAGGGGGAACTGAAGCTGAATGCCGACGGCAAAAAGGTCACTCGAACTCCCATCGAGGTCGATGGGAAGTTGGCCTACGACGAGCGATTTGTGGAAGCAAACCCGATCGGGCGAAACTGGCGCAGCTTTCGACATTACGAAGTCGCCGAAGCGTCGATTCGCATCGGCGATGGAGCCTTGAACCCTCGCCTCAGCGACGATCGCCGCTTCGTGGTCGCTGAAACATTGGGCGCCAAGTCGGTTCTTTATTCTCCGCTCGGTCCCATTACGCGTGAGGAATTGGAACTGATCGACGTGCAGGGCAACAGCGCACTTCTCTCGACTCTTCTGCCATCGAAGCGAATGAGTGTTGGCGAAAGCTGGTCGCACACAGAGACCACGATCGGCTGGCTGTTGGGCTTGGAAGCGGTCAACCAAGCGAACGTTAAAAGCACGTTACGCTCGGTCGAAGGCTCCGTTGCGTTAATAGAAATGTCCGGATCGGTCAGCGGTGCAATTGGCGCCGTGGCCACGGACATCGAGGTCCAAGCCAAGTACAACCTTGACCTCATGCAGAAGCGAGTCACGTGGCTGGCAATGGCGATTAAAGAAGACCGTGCGATCGGCCACGCCGCCCCGGGAATGGAAGTTACCGCGCGGCTGCGAATCGCCATCGAACCTCTTGCGACGTCCCCACGCTTGAACGAAATCGCTCTTGGATCGCTGCCGTCGACTTCCGACGCCGGCGCGACGTTGTTGACGTTTGATTCTACTGCTGGCGGTTTTCGGTTGATGCACGATCGGCGATGGCACGTCATGATGGACCGGCGCGATGTAACGGTGCTGCGGTACGTCGATCAGGGTGACTTGGTTGCCCAATGCAACATCTCGCGATTGCCCGATCTGGCCGCGGGTAAGCAACTGCAGCTTGAAGAATTGCAGGCTGACGTGAAGCAGACGCTGGGCCAAAACTTCGGGCACCTCGTCGAGGCGTCGCAAGCCACCGACGACGATCTGCGCGTCCTGCGCGTGGTTGCATCCGGCGTCGTTTCCGATTTGCCGATTCAGTGGGTGTACTACCACATCTCTAATAACCGCGGCCAACGTGCAGCATGCGTCTTCACGTTGGAAGCGAAGCTAGTTGAACGCTTCGCCGCCGCCGACCAAACGTTAACCAGCGGTTTTCAATTCCTCCAGTCCGAGACTGGTCCAGAACCCGCGCCGGCCAACCCCGCAACATCAGCGGCCAACGATTCGCAGCCCGCTAAACGGCTTGAACTTCGGCGTTAGAACTCCCTAGCGCTTCGCCAGCCGTGCATCGATCCGTAGCCGAACTCGCCAGAGTTTGGTCGGAAACCGGGATAACCAAACTCTGGCGAGTTCGTCTACATTAGTCAGTTTACAGTTGAGAGTGTGCTAGCGATTCGGGCGCCAGAGTGGTTCGACCATTTCGCGGTTGATCTGCTGCCAGCGGGAAACAAGCTTCGCCAACATGTCCGAATCGCGTTCGGCCAAGTCGGTGGTTTCGCTGATGTCGTTGGCCAAGTTGTAGAGCTGCCAGTTCACATGAGACGCGCCGCGGGTTGGCTGGACGATTTTCCAGTCGCCTGCGCGCAGTGCGGCCTTTTGGTCCATCCGCCAGAACAAGGCTTCGTGTGGCGATGCCTGGTTTTCTCCGGACAAATGTGGAAACAGGTTGACGCTGTCCATCGTTCGATCTTGCGGCAGTGTAACTCCGGCGGCTGCACAGGCCGTGGCGAAGACGTCGGTTGCGATGACCGGTTGTGAGCAAACGCGGCCCGCGGGCAGCTTGCCTTTCCACCGCACGATGAACGGAGTACGGATGCCGCCTTCGTAGAGGTCGCCCTTACCGCCTCGCAACGGGCGGTTGCTCGATGTGAGTTCCGCGGTGGGGCCGCCATTGTCGCTGATGAAGAAAATCAGCGTCCGCTCCGCCAGTCCCTCTGCGCGCAACTTGGCCAGAACCGCGCCGATACCGTCGTCTAAATTGGCAAGCATCGCCGCGAACACGCGGCGGTGGATGTCTTCGATGTGCGCGAAGCGGTCCGTGTACTTTTTCGCACCTTGCATCGGACTGTGAACTGCGTTGTAGGCCAGGTACAAGAAGAATGGCTGCGACTGGTGACGATCGATGAACGACACGGCTTCGCGCGTTAGCGCGTCGGTCAAGTACGCCGCCTCTTCCACGGGCTCGCGGCCACGCAAGATCGGATTGTCGGCGTCGTACGGCGGTTCGTCGGAAGGGAGGTGCGTCGACCAGATGGTGTCGCCTTCGACCTTGCGTGCGCCGAACTGCGGTGGCAGCGATTTGATGCGCAAAAACGACGTGACTCCTCGATACGGCGGCGGCACGAAGAAATGTCCCTCGTGCAAGAAACCGAAGAACTCGTCGAAGCCACGACGTTGCGGGTGAAATTCGTCCGTCCCGCCCAAATGCCACTTGCCCACGAGCCCTGTTGCGTAACCGGCTTCGCGCAGCCGATCGGCTAGCGTGATTTCGGACAACGGCAACCCGGCTCGCGGATCGAGATTGTGTTTCCCAACGGGATTCAATTCGTGGCCGAAGCGAGTTTGATACCGGCCGGTCAGCAGGCCCGCTCGCGAAGGGCTGCAGTACGACGCAGTGACGTAACCGCTGGTGCATCGCACTCCGCTGCTGGCCAGCGAATCGATGTGAGGCGTCGGAATCTCCGCGTTCCCCTGGCAGCCGAGTTCTCCGTAGCCCAGATCATCGACGAAGATTAACAGAATGTTCGGCAAGCCCTTCGACGGCTCGGCACCTTGGCCAGCGGGCGGCAGAGCCACGAAACTCAATCCCAGCGCCGACAGTAACAAGGCCTGCACGAGTTTCATCGTTGTTCGTCTGGATTGTTGACACACGGAATCTATTGCAATGCCTGTAACGCATCTTACCATGAACGGAGAGTGTGGGGTGATGCGCTGCTCACTCCGTGCGCTCCCGGTGGGTCGCGGTTAAGCGAGGTGGGTTCACACCGTGCAAGTTGAAATGATCCAAAAGAGAACAATGGGCCGACTCGGATTGCTGGCGGCCGCGGCGGTGTTATGTTTCGGCGCGGTGTGGCTCGTCGCTGATTCCGCCTCACTTTGGCGCGACGGGCCTCCGCGTGACGACGGCGCTTCCGAGCAAGCGTCGGCAGCGCCCGTCGTCCGCGACTGGGTGTATGTTGAAGATTTTCCGGAGAGCATCGCCGTCTTCGAGTCGGTCTTCTGGGAACCGCGAGATACGACCAGCCTGCGAGAACTGATCCGCACCACGCCGCTGGTCAAAGACAAAACGATTCTGGAAATCGGCACCGGCTCTGGGCTAGTGTCGCTGTGTTGTCTGACCGCCGGCGCCGAGCGTGTTGTGGCCACCGACGTAAACCCATCCGCAGTACTCAACGCCCGCTACAACGCCGAGCGGCTGGGCGTCGCTGATCGGCTCGACGTGCGACTCGTGCCGTTAGACAACGCCGGCGCCTTCTCCGTAATCGACGATTACGAAACATTCGACCTGATCATCTCCAACCCGCCGTGGGAAGACGCCACTCCGCGCGCGATCGACCAATATGCGCTCTACGACCCCGGCTTCGCCTTGCTGCGCTCAATGCTGAAGGACTTGCGCAAGCACTTGAAACCAAACGGCCGAGCGCTGCTCGCCTACGGCTGCCGCAACGCCATCACGGCGTTATTAGAACTTGCGCCACAACACAACTTAGCCGTGAAGATCCTCGACGACCGTGATCTAAACGCGCTGCCCGAAGTCTTCCTTCCGGGGATATTGCTGGAAGTCACTCCGCTCTCCGATCAAGCGGACGAGTAAATCGCCGTGGGCCGAATCGCGAGGGAAGACCAACATGTGAAGTTATCTTCCGCTGGCTTGCAGCGACATAGTGGTCAGGCTAGTCTGAAATCGTCAATCCAGGAGAGTCTGCGCATGTTCGGCGATGGTTCGCTCACATTTCGGGAGTTTGTCATGCGTGAACCGCTACCGCTGGCCACCATCCATGACGCGGTATTGGAGTTCCTGCGCGGCCGCGACGATGCGGCGCTCTTCGGCGCTCAAGCCGTGAACGCCTACGTGGACGAGCCGCGGATGACCCAGGACGTGGATATCCTGTCACCGCGTGCCGGCGAATTGGCTGAGGAAATTCGGCAGCACCTTAACCAAACGTTTCAAATCGCCGCACGCGTGCGATCGGTCCGCGAGGGTCTCGGCTATCGCGTTTACCAAGTTCGCAAACCAAAGAACAGGCACTTGGTCGATGTCCGTTCGGTCGCATCGCTGCCTCCCAACCAACGTGTGCACGACGTGCTCGTGCTGACACCGCTGGAATTGATTTGTGCCAAGTTGCTCAGTATGGCCAACCGGCCGAAGACCGCGAAAGGGCTCATGGATGCCGCGGACTTGCGGCGGCTGTTGCTAACGTTCCCCGAGTTTCATGTTGACCCCGTTCGCGTTCAAGAGCGCTTGGAGGCATCCGGAGCGGGGCCGAATGTCGTTAAGGCATGGCAAGAGTTTGCATCCGAAGAGATACTGCCTGAAGGAGACGAGGACGAGTTCGGATAAAAGGGGATACTCAACTCGCCCGGCGGACTTCGGCGCGTGGAAGTTCCTCGTCGGCCAACAGATCAGCGTTGCGGTAGAGGCCCAGCGGGAAGCGGAGAATGCGCAGCGGTGTGGCACCGACTAATTCCATGACGACGTGCCGCGTGCCGTGCGATGCCGGTTCTTGCACGCGCCGAGCCAGCACCAGGGCGAAGAGGCGGAGGACGAGACTGGCGGCGAACAACACGTGGAAGCCGACGATCGTGAAACTGCCCCAGGATAAACTCCACGAACCGATCAGCGTCAACAGCAACCCGGCCACGATGGCCGTGATCCCGCCGACGGTCCCCGCGACGGCCGTGCCGGCGGCGATGAACATCGAACGGTTTTCGCTCGGCGAATTCTTCAGCAGGAAGCCGTTGTTGGCGATTGCGATGCCGGCGTTCAGTTGCGCGTCGGCCATCAACACGGGCATGAGAAACCAAAACGCGAGCGTCGGGTCGCCGGGCGTGCACAACAGGGCCAGCATGTTCAGGGCCTTGAACGCCGTGCACAAGATCAACATCGGCCGGTGTCCGAACTTCTCCACCCAGTGTCCCAGCCGGCCGGACATCAACGCTCCGCCGACCCACGACGCGGCCCACAACAACAGCACGTTGTAGACATGCATCCCGACGTGTTCGAGCAAGTACAGGCTGATGAACGGCGCGCCGACCATCGCGGCGAAATGCCAGAAGCAGGTGTACTCGATATACGAACGGAATTGTGGGTCTTTGAACGGCGCCGTGAGCACGCGGCCGAGCTTCGGCTGCGGCACGGCGCTGACCGGCGGCTCTTCAATCTTCAAAAAGAACAGAATGTCCACCACTCCTAGCACGGCCGCCACTCCCGTGAGCACCGCAAACGCCGGCACGAATTCCAGGCCGCTCTTGTACAGCAGCAGCGCGCCGCCAAACAGCGACACCGCGGCGCTCCATTGCATCCACACATGCCGCCGGCCCCAGAACTGGCTCAGCCCGCGATGCGGCAGATAGTCTCCCATCCACGACAGCCACAACGGCGAACAGAAATGCAGCATCGCGTGATTCACCGCCGTGACCGCGATCAGCCCCCACAGCCACACGCCCGCTGACGCGCCGGACCAAAACACCGCGCCCAGCGCCACCGGCACGTACACCAGCCGCTGGGCAATCGACAACCAGAACCACAACCGGCGGCGATATCGCAAATGGTTGACTACCACTGCCGCCAAGAATTGCATGAACAGCGTACCGGTGGGCAGAGCGCCCAGCAGACCGATGTGCAGTCCCGTCGCGCCGTGTGCGCGCGCGAATTCGATCGTCGCCGGAGACATCGTAAGCTGCGTGTACGCCATGGCCAGACAGCCGGCGACAATAATTGCCCGTTGGGCAGAGGACAAAGACCACACGGTCGCTGATCAAACTTCAAAGGGTGGGAGTAAGGAATAGCCGTTGCGGGCTGAAGCGGCGAGTGTAGCGACTTTCGTGTGTCTGGGCGATAGTGAATGACGCCCGGAAAAAACCGCGCTCGATCAGACTATTCGACAACCTCTTTGAGCGCATCAGGACATTTGGACCAAGTGAGCTGATAGGTCGACTCCAGCGGCGCGGGGACGTACGTTTCGGGATCGAGAAAGATGGGCAGTTCGGGCAGCGGATCGCCAACGGCCACGGGCTCGACGTAGGCCGTCTTCATTTCGCCCCCGCGATAGGCCGCCACCGTGAGCCGCTTGTCCAGCGGCAGCTCGAACGGCTCATCCTGAATTTCGTCCCAGATTGCCTTGTGAATCCCCTGCGGGTTGCCGCTATGGAAGTTCCATTATCGCGATGTTCCGGAACTGCACCAGCGATGGCGGGCCGGTCCATTTGCCGTCGCGCAGGGAGCCGTGATGCTGCAGGGCGAGGCGGCCTTTGCTGGGGATGGCAGGGAGTTGGGCGTTTTCCAGGACTTGTTTGCCGTTCAGTTTGACCCACAGGCGATCGCCGCGCATGGTGATCTCGAACGTGTTCCACTGGCCGATGTCGTGGTCGGCGTTGGTTTTCGGAGTCACGCCGGCGCGGACTTCCGTCGGCATCGACTTGTCCATGCGATAGCCGTACACTTCGCCCGAGCCGATCGGCCAGCACCAGATGTTCACCTGCGACTTGCCTTGTCCGCGCACGAAGATTCCTGAATCGGAATCGGACACCGACAGTTTGATCTCGTTGCCACTCGCGTCTTTCTTGTGCGTGCCGTCCCAGCGGATAATGGGAACGTTCGGGTTGACGAACGGCGTCTCTTTGATGCGCCAATCGACTAGCAGCGTGAAGTTGCCGTATTCCTTTTCAGTCCACAGATTCTTGTCGGCCGTTGACTCGCTTTGAGCATCGTAGTCAATCACGCCGTCGATCACTTTCCAGTGCCCGTTGTCACCTTCGGGCACGATCCAGCCGTCGAGCGTCTTGCCGTTGAACAGCGACACGAAGCCTTCGGGCGTCTCCGCACACAGCAAGTCCGTACTGCCGGCAAACAGAACGAAAAACAAACACGTAAGACAGATTGGCAAGAGGGAACGTTGCATGATGGTTCTCCAAGGCTAAACAGTGTTTCCACGCGATCGACGCCGGATGTTAATTATAACTGGCGAACGTGAGGTGTAAGCCCCACGGTGACCAGCGGGCTTTCGCCCGCCGTTCGCCTAGATTCGCAAGGTGGGCTACTCCAGAATCTGATACAGGTTGCTGTACTGGTCCGTCCACAAGCGAATCGGCGTGTAGGTGCCTTTCACGTCTT
The DNA here is from genome assembly GCA_041744735.1 of Pirellulaceae bacterium. Taxonomy (GTDB): domain Bacteria; phylum Planctomycetota; class Planctomycetia; order Pirellulales; family Pirellulaceae; genus JBGTKH01. The sequence continues at coordinate 10,892 of JBGTKH010000439.1, forward strand.
CGGCGGCCCAGCTTATGTTTTCGTCTTCCAAGAAATCGTCATTGTTGGTGACCAACATCCAATCCGATGCTGCGTCTCCTTCGCCTCCTTCATCCTCGCGTTCGACCTTTACGACGCGCATCTGAAACTCTTCCGCCAAACCGCCAACGACGGGCGTCAGGTCGAGATGCCGGTTGCTGACGTGGACACAGATCACGCCCTGCGGTTGCAAGTGCCGTAGGTACTGATCGAACGCTTCTTTGGTCAGCAGATGCGCGGGGATTGCGTCGCCGCTGAAAGCATCCAGTACGATCACGTCGTAGTTCTGCGGCACTTCGCGCTCCAGCGACAGCCGCGCGTCGCCGAACACGATTTCCGTCGTCACGTTTCTCTCTTTACTGTCTTGCAGATACGTGAAATATTGCTTGGCCAACTCGATCACTTGCGGGTTGATTTCATAGAAGCGGTACACGTCGCCCGGCTGCCCGTGAGCGGCCATCGTCCCGGTGCCCAAGCCGACCACGGCCACGCGCAGCGCAGTGCGGCGCGGAAAATGATTCACGGTCAGGCCAACGCCGCTGTTCGCATCGTAATACGAGACCGGCGTGGACCGCCAATCGGAACCGAGATTCTGATAGCCGTGCATAATCCCGCCGTGAAACAGCGCCCGCGCGTGCTGCTCGTCATCATCGGCGTAATACTCCTTAACGCGCAGCACGCCGTAGAAATTCCGCACGGACACGAGCGACTCGCGGTCGACAGATTCCATCTGTGCCTTGACCACGAACACCAAACCGGCAAAAGCAATCACGCCGGGCACGCACACAAGCCCCGGAAACTTGTGGAACCACGCTTTCATGGAGCCGGCCAAAAACACGACCGCGGCCAGCACGAACGCCACGACCATCGCCAGATACATTTCAAAATA
>JBGTKH010000440.1:0-10843 GCA_041744735.1 Pirellulaceae bacterium
GCATTTTTTTGAACTTCAGTCGGTGTTGTCGTGAAAGGCTTCATGCCAAAACACCGGGTTCATTCCCGGTGCAATGGTAGTTGCTCAAAGGCCAGCTGCCAAGAGGAACCATGCTCCGGCTTCTTGGCAGCCGTGACTTTGAACGCGGCCACGCGGACCGATGCGTGCCGCTTCGCCGCTGCAACACGCTAAACCGTTCTCACGGCATACGCTTCGGAAACGGTATCGAACTGCGTGTCGCGTTCTCGGTGCGATTGGAAACGCTAACTATTCATCACGGTCGCCACACGTTCATTTCTCATGCGCTGGCCGGCGGCAGGACGTTGGCCGAGGTGCGAGATGCGGTCGGGCATGCAAATGTCTCGATTACGTCCGCGTATCTACACATCGCGGTGGAGGATGATGAGGTGGGAACGCTGTTCAAGATGTAACACCGCTGCTCGGTAGCCTCCTACTTCAGTCTTCAACTCGTCCGGGCACCGCTTCGATCTCGCGGTCGCGTAGCGATGAGATAGGGCCAGTGCTGTTCGGTTGTTGTCAGGCACTGCTGACAAATTCTAAACAGACAGATAACCTGCACTGTCCGTGCTGCGCGAAACGCCCTCGCAGATCGCCAGGTTGGTCCGTCGCAGCAGCGCTGGCCGAGGAGCGCAGTTGGCGACTCCTGCCCTTTATTCGTCTTTATTCTTCTTCAGCTGTATCAAGTCCAGCCCTGAGAAAGTAGACATCGAGTTGGTCGACGAAGAGTCGGGATGGTCCCCCCTCTTGCTCAAAGGTATCTCGCTCAGTTCCGCCGTAGAGGAAATTGGTGGTCCCCCGCCCCTTGATGCGGTCCATTCCGTTGCCGCCAAAGAGACGGTTCAGGCCAAAGTTCCCCGTGATGGTGTCACTACCATCTGCACCGTCGGCGAGTGTGCTGCCGTTCCCTTTGCTGAGGATGATGTCATCACCGTCGCCCCCTCGGAGGGTCGCTGTGCCCGGCGTGGCGCTCGTGATCGTGTCGTTGCCCCCCTCGCCGTTGATCGAAACCGAGGTGCGGGCCGTGCTTCGAATCGAGTCGTTGTCGTCTCCCCCTGTGATCGAGGCGATGCCGACGTCGATCGCTCGAATGATGTCCTGACCAACTTCGCCATGCAGAGTCGCCCGGCTGGCCTGGTTTACGGTGAGCGTGTCATCCCCCGTCCCTCCGCGGATGAAGGCCGGGCCAGTGGTCGTGGCCGTGATCGTGTCGTTGCCGCCATTGCCCAGGATCGTTACCTGGCTGGCGTCACTGCTGGTGATCGTGTCGCTCCCCGTGCCGCCGTAAATCGCGGCCGTCTTGCCACTGGTAACGGCACCAGTCGTGATCGTATTGTTGCCGTCTCCCGTGTTAACAACGACGTCTTTATCGAGCGTGTAGGTAATCGTGTCGGATCCAGCCCGACCGTTGATCAAGGCACTGGTGATATTCGCGAGCGGAAACATGGAGTTCACGCTATTGAAGGTGACCAGAGCATTCGTACCGGATTTGCTCACCACAATGGTGTCTGCACCGCTGCCACCAACGATCGTCAATACGCCGTCGATCAGGTCGGCGGCAAACATCGAGCGTTGCTCGAGGAATTCGATCCGCGGGCAAAATTTTCGTTTAAGCACTTGTTTAATCCCAAAAGAGAGTTTCAACAGAAGTTTCACAAACCTTGCGAGGCTCGCCGCGCATCCAAAACGGAATAAGCGTCAGCAAGTCAGTCGAGTAGCCGCTCGACCATCAATTAATTCACCGACTTGCGATAGCAAAAATGTTCGCCTGAGAGCGAAAAGAGACGCTATGAGCGTTGTGGCAAAGCTAAAAGGTCGTTGTCCTGTCCTACCCAACGACAACGACTGCCTGGACAAGCCGCAAGAGACTTGCGGATTCTTTGGCCCGGTTCACAAGCGGCTTCTCAGAAGTCGACTAGCGTTAACCGGGTCGCACAGGTGCCATATCCACCAGTGAGAAACTGCGTGAGCGTGGAAGCAACTGCTGCGAATGTCCCAACCATCATTGTTCTAAGATCGCCGCAATGTACCACAGGCTGCACTCTGATTGAGCCGAATTACTCAAGTGGCGGCAATCCCTTTACTGAAATTACGAATGGTCCTGCTAGCGGTGTGCGGGCGAATTGCGGCGACATCGGGTCGGCGACTGCTAACCGGATGAGTTGCGCGGCAGCGGCCAAATCACTGGTGGACCGTCGAATTTCTCAGCGAAGAATAAGCAAGAGTTCGCGAAGCATCTTGATCGTTGGCTCACGGCAGTCCAAAGACGACGAAAGGAGATCCATTGAATCCTCCGTTTTCGGCGGTGGCCGATCCGCGCAGATGGAGGGCAAGCTGACGTATGAAAATGCACTGGCATTGCCGGAGTTGTGGCCACGACGAACCAACGCCGCGCGAAGATGCGGTGCTGCGCCTGCAGAGCATCGGTCGATTGAAGCGAGGAGTGCGCGTCGAAACCGATCTTCTCTTGGAATTGGCGCGGGTCTCCGCGGGTGAATTGTCTTGCATCGCGTGCGGCGTCACGGGTTTAGCGCTAAACGAAGGTGTTCCCGCTCACGATGATTTCGGCCGCCGGTGCGAAGTCTGCCGCCAGTTGATCGATCCCGAGCGGCTTGAGGTTTTCCCCGATTCCACGCTATGCACTAACTGCCAAAAAGGCGAGGATCGCGGAGTAGATTCCACCATGCCCGAGTATTGCTCCAGTTGTGGCACCCCGCTGGTGCTGGCGAAATCGACCATCGGCGTGACGCGCTATCGCATGAGTTGCCCGCAATGTCGGTGATGGTTCGATTGGGGCCGTACGCGCTGCGAACGTGTCAACCACTTCCGTATTTCTGTACGTCGCCGTGGAGGATGATGCGGTGGGGAGGGCTCTTCGGATGACTACTCCGTTTGTGCAGCCGCCTGATCGAACAAGTGCCGTGCGGCTCGGCCGCTGATCGTCGTGCAACGGAGCAGTTCCGCGGCAATCAATTCGGTCGCTCGCCAGATAGCAGGAGCGGCGAGCAGGTGTTCGACTTTGTGGAGCAGTCGACGTTCGAGGCGGGCAACTTGCTTCTCGCCGCTGGCGCGCTGCGACGTCAGAGCCCGCACGACGCGCAAGTCTTGCTGCGCTCCGGCCCACGCATTTTCACCCGTGTAACAGGCTTCCGCGGCAACGCCGCCGAGCAAGATCAGGATTTCGACCTCGACCGGATCGTGTGCCGGCTTGACTCGACCCTTCTTTTTAGTCGGATGAACCTTTTTTCGCACAAAGGAGAGGGTACAAGCGGCGGCAGGGTGTAGACGGTGTAGACTGAGACCTGGGAGTTCTGCCACTCGTCGCAATCGGAGCATTCCATGACATCCAGCGCGGCATTCGTTAAACATGAACGGCATGACAAGCGTGTTAAGAAAAGTGGTCGCAGCTACGTCCGCGCAAGACGCCGAAGCCTGGGCTTAGAAACGCTCGAAAACCGTCTGCTGCTGACCGTTTCGGAAGACCTGGATTGGCTATTCAGCCGGCTTGCTGCTGCGTATGGGCTTCACCACCGTCCCACCGTCATGCGACTTCGCAAACGACGATCGTTACACGTCGAACCTTTGGAGGATCGGCGTGTGCTCGCCGCAAATTACTTCAGCGTGGCCGAGTCGCTGGACGGACAGCTTGAGGCCATGCAGGACCGGCTTTCCACGGCGCTCAACTTTGTGCAAACGGGCGGCACCTCGAACATACCCATCGTCGGCAAACAGTTGGGACACGCCGCCGCCGTTGTTTCCAGCTTCCGCGACGAGTTGCAACTGGGGCTGGAGGATCTGGGGGTCAACGCGACGCCGACCGATTTGGAAATTCAAACGGCCCTGTCGACGCGTCTCAATACGTTTCTGGCAGGCGCGGGGCTTGGTGGCGTTCAGGTGACGCATGCGGGCGCCAACACCACGATCGACATGCTCCTGCAAGGCTCGGTCGAACTGGGCGACGTCGACATCAGGTTTGAAACGGGCCTCGCATCCTTGCCCGTCAAAGTTCTGGCCGACGGCGAGATTGACCTGACGGTCGGCTACGCGATCGACCTGTCGTTCACGATCGATGCGGCCGGCAACGTCACGCTCAACAACGGCGACAGCCTTGCCGGCGTCAGTGCGCCCGACGCGGATCATCCAATCGTCGATCCGAACAATGGGTTGGCGATCTTTGTTTCGGCGGAACTGTCGAATGACTTCACCGCAAAGGCGATCTTCGGGTTCGTGGAAGGAACGGCGACGCCGATCGCCGGCATGCGAAACGGGCTGTATGGGACGGCGCTGGTGAGCAATCTACTCAGCAATCCCACGATCAAACTTGACGGCAGCGCCGACGCCAATCTGCGGCTGACCGGTTCCTTTGCCGGCACAAACAACGATTTCCCTGGCATCAGCACGGACTTTCACCTGCATTGGGGCCTTTCCAGCGCGACCCCGGCTTCCGGCGCGCCGACCGTATCGTTCGACAATGTTTCGCTGAGCTTCGGAACGTTCTTGTCGAATGCCCTGAGACCCGTACTGGAACCGCTGCAAGATACGCTCGACCCGATCGAGCCGGTGTTGGAGCTGCTGGACACCGATGTCCCGGGGCTCAACGATTTGAGTCAGGCGGCTGGATTGGGGCCGTTTAAGGTGGTTGACCTGGCAGTCATTGGTTCAACGGTAGCCGGAGTTGGACCGCTTGGGGAATTGGGTGCGAAGGTAAATAGCGTGCTGACGCTGCTTAATTCGATAAATCTGGGGCCAAATGTTACGATGCCGCTGGGCGGTTTCGATCTGGATGATCCGACGAACGGCGACTTGCGTTCAGCGGCGATCGCAGGCGATTTCACCAACCTCGATGTGGCGAGCCTGACACAATTCGCGGCCGCCAATTTGAATGCAGCCGCCCAAGGCGCGGAACAAGCCTACCGCGATATGGTCGACGATTTGGGCGTCAGCCAGGACGTCAAGGACCAGCTCAACGGGCTCGTGACGCTACCCACGCAGAATGGTTTCCAGATTGCGTTCCCGATTCTCGACGATCCGGCCGGCGTCGTCTTCAACATGCTGTTGGGGAAAGACTCGGACCTGTTCTATTTCCAGGCGGATGCGAACGTCGAGTTGGGAGGACAGGAAGACACCGGGATGGACTTTGCCGGGCAGGATATCAAGCTTGTCGGCCAAGGCTACATCGATACGCATTTCAAATTCGGCTACGACACGTACGGCCTGCGGCAGTTGATCCGAAACCTGGCGGCCGGAGACGCTTCGCACATCGTCAGCGACATCACGGATGGCTTCTACATCAGTGACGACACATATTTCAAAATGGCCGGAGAAATCAAACTTGAGGCGGAGGGGCCGACGCCCTTGAACGCGGTAAGCGTCAGTGTAGAAGGCGGAATCTACACGCAGAACCAGGGGGCAACGCCGATCCACGTTTACATCGAGGATCCCAACGGCGACGGAAAGCTGCGATTCAATGAGTTCTATGACACGGGGACCGGCACGGCGGCCTTCAAGACGACAGGCGTATTGACCGCCGAGGTGAATATTTCCATCGACTTTTTCGACGCTGGAGGAGAAGGAGAAGAAGACGATGAGTCCTACACCGAATCACTCAACATTGCGTCGGTAGAACTCCTCGAATTTAGCACGCCCACGCCGTTGAGTCTGGCCTCGGCGGCGGATGGCGCTGGCAATACCACGCTTTACTTGGGAGTCAACGCCGGGCAGCGGACCGGCGGGGGCGGCGGGGACGACGGCAACGAGAAGTTCTCGATCTACCACAAAGAGTCGAATGCCAATGGCAGCGAGGATATCGAAATCCATGCCTTCGGGCTCCGGCAGATCGTGGAGAATGTCCGCAATATCATCGCGACGGATGCTATAGGCCAATTGACGATCATGGTGATGCCGGGCGTCACCTCGAACGTAAACTTAACCGGCGGGCAGGGCCCGGCATTTCTGAGCTACCGCGGCACCGGATCGGGCACGCTCACCGCCGGCGCCACCGCCAGCACGCTGATCGGCGGCCCGGGCTCGAACACACTCTTCGGCGGCTTGGGCAACGATACGATCATCTTGGGCAGCGGCTCCAATACGGTCGACGGTGGCGCCGGTCAGAATACAATTTTCGTCAAGGCGCCCATTTCGCAAAACGGAACGATCAACGGCGGCGCCACTGCGGATAACACGCTGCAAATTTTCGGGCACCTCAACACCGTCGCGATCAGCGCCATGCCAGTGGGCGCGGCGATCGACCTGGCAATTCAGAACTCGCTCGCGCTGCCGGCCGTGCATCTGACGCTGACCAACTTCAACGACGTCTACGTGACCGCCCGGGACAGTAACACCAGTTTTGCGTTCGGCGATCTCTCGATCATCGGCGTCGATGATCTCACGCTGAACATGGTGTCGCCGTTCCCGACGACCCGTATGGTCGAAATCGACACGCGCGCCGGCAATTTGCCGGCGGCGGTTGCGATTAGCAACTACGTCGCGACCGTTGAAGACCCCTTGCGGCCGGGTGTGATGATCAACGCGACGGGCGCGGTGATCGCCAACAGCACCACGGGGATGACCACGCGGCTCATCGGCTGGCGCAACGACGATTCGCTAACACTGCACCATCACGGCGGTTCTATCGCCGTCGACGCGCTTGGGTTCTCGTCAGGGAATTTCGTGATCGATGTCACCAGCCGCCTGCCGGGGCAGGCAAATGCGATCAATATCACGACACCCTCGCTGGCGGGCGGACTAAACCTGACGATGACGAACGACTCGAACGACGTGCTGATGGCGTCGACGAACTACCTCGACTTCCGCATCGTAGGCAGCTCGCCACTCGACACTTTCAATCTGTATGTGTCGGCGGCCACCAGCGGCGCCAACACGCTCTGGTTCGACGCGTCTGCACTACAAGGCGAATTCAACGTTTACATGCTGGGCGGCGCGTCCGCGATCCATCACGCTACGCTCAGCAAGGCCGGTCCGCAAACCGACGTTTCGATTTTCGGCCAGACCTCGACGACCGATCTACGCCTGGCTACCGGTCAATTGCAATGGATTCGGCATGATGTGTATGCGTCGAACGTGCAGCTCACAATCGACAACGATGAAGCGCCGCTCGCCAACATTCTGACGCTCAATGCAACGACGTTCGGCCAGTGGCTTGTGCCTGCACTAGGCACGATGGTTCAGCTGAACTTTAACAATCTGCGCAGCTCGATGGAAATCTTCGCCGGCGCGGGCGACCGCTTCCAGCTCGACGTGACGCCTCCGTCGATCACTAGCTTGACCATGCACAATGCGTCGATGACTGTGCAAGACATGGTCTACGTGGCGACATGGGCCGTGCCGCTGGCGCTGTTCGGAAACTTCTCTTTCTTCGCGGGCCAGCGGATCCATAGCAACGGCACGGTCGAGCGGCTCAAGCGGTTGCTCAATATCCAGTCGAACGTCACGTTGGTCTATCAAGGCAACGGGCCATCGCAGATGGTGCTTGACGGCGATCTCGACGCGCCGGGCGCCCAGTATGTCGTCGACGCGGTGCGGCCCCCTCCGCCAAGTGGCCCTCACTTTATCGTGAACAATCAAACGGTCGGGCTAAACGTAAAGATCTACGGCTACCAACAAGTCGACACGATCTACGTTTATATGCCTGGCGCCACGGTCAACAGCAATCTGCGCGAGAAGTTGCCGGCGACAATCTACTTTGACGGCCGCAATCGGCTCGCCGGCACGAATCCGACCTCGCCGAACAACATCAACATGCTGGTGGCGGCGGGCGAAGCCACGATGACGCCGGAAAATACTTACGATTCAAAACTGAGGGTGTTTAACACCGTGTACGTGCTTGGCTCGATGCCGCAGGACGCGCTCAACGTCACGCAGCCAACGGAATTCAAGATGGCATCCACGCTCACTGGCCAGAGTCAGATTCGCTTCGACTACTCGCTGAGCGGCGCCGCAGGCTTTACGGTCACTTCTCCAACGGCGCGTTACACGGTCCATAGCACCGTGGCCCAAGTGCCGATTAATCCATTGAATCCAAATCCTTCAGAGGTTGTGCCGCAACCGATCACTCCGATTACTGGCTTCGTCGATCGTGCGATCATGTATACGGATCTGACGAAATCCCCGCTGGAAGCTCAGAAGATCGCGATAGGGGAAAACTACATACCATGGACGTTCAATGTCGGCGGGGTCTTCGTAACTATCCCGGTCGAAGTCATCGTCAACCTGCAAGTTTATCCGGTGAATTTGAATCCGATCGCAACCGATAACCATGTGAATATCGATGCCTCTCAGCTTCGCGGGACGTTCGATTTCCAAGTTTCGGAGCCAGACTACGCCTATGCAGAATTGCTTGCCGACGGTTTGGCCAGAGGCGGCGGATTGCCAGCCACGAACTTCGGCCAGTCCTACGTCACCATTTCCAAGACGAATCCGCAGCTCACGACGACGATCACCGGCACGACGCCGATCAACACCGCTCATTACAACCCGCTGGTGGCACACGTGAGCGGCGGCAATGTCAGTCGTTGGGCGGGCATGCAAGTCACGGTCGGCACCGGCGACCTCGGCACGCTGCAAGGCAATCTCACCGTCAACCATGCCTGGCTCAAAGACGTCGACAATCGCGACGCGGCACTCGCCAATATCATTCAATTGACGACGGCCGGCGTAAGCTGGGATGCTGGGGACGGCGGTCGCACGTCGCTCACGCTTAGCAATCTCCACGGCAAGCTGACAGTTTCCGGCAGCCCGCTGGATCGCTTCGCCGTCGAAGGTACGCCGAATTCCGCGTACCGCACTGTGCTGCGCAACTTCTCCACGGCGGCCACGCCCTCCGGCGTGTACGTGATGGGCAAGAACGTGATGCCGCTCGAAGTAAGCGGCAACTTCGATCTCGCCGTCGGGCGGCGGCTCAACCTCGATGGCACGGTCACCAACGTCGGCACGATCCTCGGCGCCGCCGACGACACCAAGACTTACACGCAAACGGGTGGCATGATCGTCTTTGCCTACATATGGCAGGATTTCCAGCTAGTCAGCACCACGGCTTCGATCGCCGGCCCGGTGACGTGGCAAAATACAGCTTGGTACCTGCAAGGAAACGGCCCCCGGCCGCAATTGCCAATTTATTACAACTATTCCGGGCCCGGTGAAGGCACGTTCGTTTTCGATGCGTCTAACGATACGGTCACGGATCGCGTATTGGGCGATATGATCGTGCAGAATGGCGGTGGGGTGTTCAACGGAATCTCTTCGAACTCCAACTACGCCGGCAAAGCCCACCTCCGGTTCTACCAATCGGAAGTCATTTACGGCACGAATACGAATGTCAATTGGTACGGTGCCAAGCTGCGCTCGACGACCAGCGCGTTCAACCCGATGGCGCCCACGTTGTTCAACAATGTGCTCAACGGCGACATCCGCTACTTCGCGAATCCGGCGAACGTGGGGCAGGACCCGATCGAGCAAATCCTCATCGGCAATGCGATCGGTCCCGTCTACATCGAAGGCAGCGGCCGCAATACGCGCGTCGAGATCAATCCTCTGTTCTCGTTGCCAACTTCGTACGCAATGGCCTTCTTCGATTCGAGCATCAGTACGGGTGAGGTCTTCATTCATCCCGGTTGGGGCTCCGGCCATACGGGTGGGTACAGCCTGATCGACACGATCCAGGCGGACGTTTCCGTTTCGGGCGCGGCGCTGCGAGTGATCGGCGATATCCCCCGTCCTGTCGGTTCGCCCCCCATCACCAGCCGCCCGAACGTCACGATCGGCAGCAGCGGCATAACGGGCATTGCGACCGGAACGATTCACTATGCCAATCTCGTGGATTCCGTACTTCCCGGCACGTTTACGTTCAATTCGCAACTCGATTTGAATCCGCTTAGGTTCCCCGGCTTGAATCTGCAGTTGCCGGCGCACTTCCCGGTCGATGCGACGGTCCAGAACACGCCCACCGGCGCGACGACGCACATCACGACGGTACTTTCGTCCGCCAATAACATCCACACGAATGGCGCGCTCAACGTGCTGGCTACGACGGGCAAGCTGATCTTAGGCGACATGTTTGGTGTCGTGTCCACCTTCAGCTTAGGCAAGTTCACGTGGCCCGGCCTGGCCGGAAGCATCAGCATGTCATGGTCCGACGGCATTTCCGTCTCGCAGATCAACATCGGCAACAACGGCAGCCTCGCCGGCATCCAAGGCGCGATCCTGCTCAAGGGCGATTCGCACTCGACGACGACCACGGTGACGAACGTCGACGGCCGCAACGATGCGGCGCGCTCGAATGTCGTTTTTACGCGCCCAAGCTATTCGTCGAATCCATTTCCGACGCAGTTCGTTCCCTACCAGCAGGTCGATGGTCTGGCGCCGGCGACGATCTACTTCGGAGATTTCTACCAGGCGACGCACCCGCTGAATATCTATGGCAGCGGCGCCAGCGCGTATGACGTCGTTTCCGCTCCGGTCAACATGACGCTCTATCAGGGCGCGGGCAGCAACAGCAACTTGCGTGGCACGCCCCTGACGGTTGTGGGCGGCAGCATGGTAACGCTGCTGATGCCGAACAATCTGACGTTGGTAAATTTTTCCAGCGTTCCTGAGATCTATGTTCAGCAGGACGCGGCCGCGCCGGCGCCGATTAACATCGTCGTGGAGAAGGCCAACTCGACTTCCAACGGCAATTTCCGGCTAGAGAGCACGGGCAACGGCATGATGCGGCTGAAGGACTCGTTTGTTCTGTCGCCGTTTAACGTTTATTGGGGGCTTAACTACAAGGGCTCGGATGCGACGCTGTCGGTGAATTATGGCACCATCA
>JBGTKH010000441.1:0-10519 GCA_041744735.1 Pirellulaceae bacterium
GATGCCCGGGGCTGTGTCGGACCAGCGCTCGCCCGTGCACGTCGCTGATCGCGCACGTGGCGAACAATTTGACCGAGACGACGCTGTCCGATTGCCGGACCGATTCACCGAAACCGAACTCGAAGCGGCGTGGGTCAAGGCGGGTCGGTCACGCTTGGCATTGTACGCCCTGCCGGCGGATGCCCGCGAGGAACTCCGGCATCCGTTCACCTTGCGCGTGTACCTCGATGTTTATTCAGAACGAATGGTGCCGCCCGCTGCAGTAAATAGAGCCGAGCTCATGGAGGCGTGGCTTAACCGTCGCCTTGAGATTGAAGCCGAAGCCGATGTTGCTAAACGCGAAAAGATTACACCTGGTCACTTTCAACACGCTTTACGAATTGTGGCTGTAAGGATCGCGAACACGAACGAAGGGTCCGTCTCGGTCGATGACTTGGCTGACGCTGGTGTGCCTCGGTTCGATTCGGCCCATCCGCCCGGGCCTGTTGTCGCTCGACTGATCGGCGCGAATATTTTAGAGACCGTTCCTGGACGAATCGATCGAATCCGATTCGCGATCGAGGCAGTCCAAGACTTCTACCGGGCTGAAGCGGACGTAGAGGACATCAAGGCCGATTCGGCTACGGTAGTGCAGCGGTTCACGAAGCTCAACTTTTCCGAGGCGTATCCTCGTCTTGTCCGAATCGGCCGCCGGATTGCAAACGACGGGATTCGTCATCTGTTCGTCGGAACGCTCGCAGAGATCGACCCGCGCATGGCAGCGGTCGTCATTTGCGCGAACCCATTGCAGTACCATTCAGAAACTCGCGCGAAAGTCGCCCAAAGTCTAGGGCGAGATATGACCGCTCGTCACCGGGTCCGAGGGGCTTTCGCAATTACTATGCTTGGCGAAATGGACTGTCCAGAAGCGGTCGAGGTGTTGGTGCGACATCTGCTGCCTCCTGCCGATGCGCACAAATATTTGAACACAGTGGGCGCAACGGCGTTCGCAAAACTTGGGCACTCAGACGCTGTTGACTTCGTTTATCGATGGGAATGGTTTGGAGTTCGACCCGGAAATGAAACCTATTACGATCGTGAAAAACTCGCATTACTTCGACGTGCAAAACCGGATTTCCGACAGGCGCTAGGCGACCATGCCGCAAGGCAACTCGATTCACCAACCGGCTCGCGCGAGCACGCGAAAGCGATATGTGTACTCGCCTACCTCGGAGACGATCGATTGGTGGAGCACCTACAAAGCAGATTTGTCGCGAACGGACACCTCGAGAGGTACGAGAATCACGCACTCGTTGCGCTCGGTTCTGATGCAGCCGGCGCACTCTTCGTTCGGTCCGTATTGGCTGTGGCGAAGCAACTAGCCGCGATTCCAAACGGCCATGCGCACAACGACGAGCGTTTCCACTTAGGAAGATCCGTCCATTTCGCGAGTTTTGACATTCGGTATTTAATCACCCCGGCGTTCGAGTCGCATTTGCTGCAATTGATCGAGGATGACAACCCAACCATTGCGTCAATCGGCTCCTACTGGGCCAAGAGTGGACTCGTTGCTTCGTTGTTTTTTCCATCCGCCGTGGCCTCCGCGAAGCGCGGAAGATGCCTTGAGTTTGAACGAAACGACGAAAGGTGCGCTGTTACGGCCGATCGGTGGTTGGGCTGGTGGCGAACGGCCACGGACATCGCCGTGCGAAAGAACTTGATGTCACTACTCCCCCTCTATCCGACGCCAGAAATCGAGGAGATTCTGCTGGACTGTTTGGACGAGCCAGAACTGCGTTATCAAGCAGCGCGGCGGATTGGCGATTTCGGGGCCGTCCGCTCGGCACAGCGACTACGACGGCTTTTGGAAGAAGACATTCCGTTTTGGGACCGGATGGCAGCGGCCGACGCGCTCGGGCACTTGCGTGATCCAGGAGCGGTGCCGCTACTGGAGTCGTTGGCGGCCATGCATCGCAACACAGATGAGGGACTCTACGCGGTCACTACTCTTGGCTTCATTGGCACTCCCGAAGCTGAGTCGGCCCTTTGCCGTCTTGACGATAATACGCTGGACGAAGAGTTGATGATGCAAGCGCTGATTGCCTGTGGAACTGCCACAGCGATGCAAAGGGTGATCGCGAGAGCAAAACAAAGAACGAATGGCACTCATTGGCTTTGCGAACGCATTGATCGTTTGTCTTGGGAACGTGGTTGGATTAGGGGAAACTATTTCACGCATATCCACACACGAGACTTAGTCGAGTACCTAGATGCCGGGCACCATACCAATTCCTCGATGGAAAACTGGACCATCGTCGATTCCTTTCGACAAATCGACAGTTTGGACACACGGCAACTACTGCGAAAGTGGGCCGAACGGCGCGGAACGCCCGAGGACCCATTGGTACGGGAGAATGACCAGCGGCGGATGTCGGACATGTGCTTTTGGGAATTGACCGCGCGGGGCGACGAGTTCGCCATCCCGTATGTACTTGATTCATGGGCGGATGACGACGATGACACGTACGTATCCATCGCCGCACGCGACCTTCGCAACTTCTCTTCGCCGGCCATCGCTGCTGAAGTCAGACGCCGTCTTTCCGAAGCAACCGACCGTTCGCAGGCGGTTCGAATGCTCGCACTGCTCGGCCGCTTCGGCGACGCATCCGACGGTAAATTGATCGCAAGGTTCCTCGACCACTCCGATGATTTGCTTGCCAATGTGGCATGCGAGTCTCTATTGCGACTGACCGATCCGCTTCTGGTCCCGGATCATTGGCGAGAAGTATAGGCTCGGGTCGGCCAAAGATGTCGAGCAAGCAACTGCCCCACCAGTGCGAGAGTGAACACCGGCAGCGAGCTAAAGGCGTCGAGCATCCTAACGTGAGACAACGGCCACGCGGATGTCGCAGACGTTGGTGTGGGTGGGGCCGGTCTTTAGCAGGGCGCCCAGCGGCTCGAAGAAGTGATAGGCGTCGTTGCGGGACAGGAAGTCGGCCGGGTCCAAACTCCTTTCGAGCATCGCCTCGACGACTGACGAATCGACAAACGCGCCGGCGGCATCCGTCGGTCCGTCTTCGCCGTCGGTGCCGGCGGAGAGCAGAACGATGTCGTTGAGTGCGCGACGAATCTCGTCACCGGCCGATGCCGTTCGCAGGAGATGGTCAAGTGCGGCGAGTATGAGTTGCTGGTTTCGGCCGCCGCGGCCTCGCTGATCGGCGGGGACCAATTTCACGGTGGGCTCGCCGCCGGTGATCAAGCAATCGGGGCCTTGTTCGTAGCGCATGCGTAAGGCCATTTCGGCCAAGTGGCGACCGACGTCTTCCGCGGCGCCTTCCAATTCGCGCGCGGCATGCATGGCGTGCGAGTAACCGCGGCGTTCGGCTTCGATCCCGGCTGCGTCGACGGCGACGGCGTTGTTGCCGATGACGAGATTCGTCACTTCGCACGCCGTTGAGTGTTGCGGTGGGCGAGGACGACTTGCCGCGCCTTCCAGGAATTGAAAGACCGCGGGCGAAATGCCGGCCTCGCGTGCGCCGAAGTTTTCCAGCACAGCCAGTGCGGCTTGCGGTGTCGAGGTGTCTTCGACCGTGGGGCCCGATGCGATGATGTCCAGCGGGTCGCCGATCACGTCGGAGATAATCAGCGAGATCAGTCGCCCCGCACGGCACGCGCGTGCCAGTCCGTTGCCTTTGATGCGGCTGAGTTGCTTGCGGACCGTGTTCAACTCTTGAATGTTGGCCCCCGCGGCGCTCAGATGCTTGGTGATCGCTTGTTTGTCGGCTAGCGAGATGCCCTCGACCGGCGCGGGCAACAGCGCCGAGCCGCCGCCGGAGATCAGGCACAGGCAGAGATCCTCGCGCGTTAGCGACTGCACCAATTTCAGAATCTGTTCGGCACCAGCGACACCCGCCGCTGTGGGTTCGTTTGCACCGGCGGGCCGCGCGCCGTGCAGCTTGATGCGTGTAAGTGGCACGACGCAATCTTCCGGTACGTTGATCCAGCCGGCCAGTTGTTTTTCAGCCATCAGCGGTTCGCCCAGCGCCGCTTCCAGTCCAGCGGCCATGCCGGCTCCGGCTTTGCCCGCCCCGACGACCGCGATTCGCCTCACGCTGTCTAAATCGATTTGCTCATCGCCGATGTGAAGTTGTCGGCCATCAACGCGCACGGTGTCGGCCACCAGCCGATCGCTGCGCACGGCGTCGAGCCCGGCTTGCCAGATGGCGATTGCGTCGTCACGGAGTTGCTTTGAGGATCGTGGCACGTGAGAAGATGCTCTGCAAAGTTTGGCGGCAAGAACTAGGACGGATTGGCAATCCGTCCTACGGTAAAGCGATTCATTCTTTGACGCGCAGCACGTCGAGCCATTGGCCTTCGTGCTCGACGGTCACTTGGCTCAGGCCGTTGGGGCCGGCGGCACAACAGACCAAACCGGCCAGTAGATTCTCATCACCGATGCTGAATTTTCCAGCCACACTGCACCACGGCGTCCCCTTACCGCGGTCGCCGGGCAAATGCAGGTTGCTGAAAAAGACTTGCGTGAAACCTTGCGAACTAAGTTGCTGGGGCCAGCGGCGAAACATCGGCTGATGCACGGCCAGCACTTTCGACAGACCGGGGATCAAAAAATCGACCACTTCTTGCAATCGTTCCGGCGACGGCATGCTGCCGCCGCGGCCAACGGGCGCCAGTATCAACACCGCCAGCCGAACCGGCGTGCCATAGAATTCCAACCGCGGAGATTTTGCCGGCGGGCCGCTCGCGTCGAGCGATGCAATGTCGATCGAGAGATCTTGCTGCGATTCGCCTTTGCGCGCAGGCCGACGGCGAAGCAGGAGCAGCAGCACGAAAAGCACAGCCGCAGCAATGAGCACCGCGGCTCCTGCGATGACGATCGTGATCAACGGTAACGACGAAAATTCTTGGTCCACTTCCATGACGCACTCCGGGGCTTGGGGCTTTCCCCCGATGTTAAGACCCGCCATGGGTCTCACGCAAGCGGCGATGTCGCGCCCCGCGATCATCTTGCCACCGGCCCGAACGCGGCCGTGGCTTCATTCGCTTCGAGAAGCGAGACCGTCACCTCGTCAATCCACGCTTCGCCCAGCCCGGTAACGGCGAAGGTCACCGTCAACTGCCCGTTCAGCGGAGCGACGCGGTACAGCGTCACCTGTTGCCAATCGCCAGTCCTGCGAATTCGTTCGGCCAGCGGCAGACCGCCGATCGAATCGAAGATCAGCAGGCCGTCGCGCGTGCCCGCCATTTCGCTGGGCAGATGAACCCAGCCGTTGATGCGCACCAATTGTCCTTGGCGGACGGTCACCGGCGGCGTGCTGATCCAGACCGGCGGCACTTCGACGACGCTGGGAGCCGACGGTTCGTCGTCGGTCCACGTTCGCAGACGAAGGCCGAAACGTCCGGAGCGAGCCGCCTTCGTCGCGAGTTCCACGTGTGAGTGCGCGGGCGTGGCCACATGACGATGATGTTGCCAGCCTGCCTGTTGCATCCGCGGCAAATCTTCCATGTCGCCACCAGTCATTCCGCTTTCGTTCCAGCGCCCGGAATTCAGCCGGCCGGCTATGGACCAGTGCAACGGCAAGGTGGCGAAACTGGCACAGAACGGACTGGCGGCCGGCGACGGAAATCCGGCGACGGTGTGCTGCCAATAGCCGTGTCGAATCTTGGCCAAGGCCCGATTCGTACGGGCGGCCAACTCTTGCGACGTGCGGTTGTCACCTGCCGCGAGCAGTTGCTGAGCCTGACGCAAACTGCCGGATGCCTCTTGCAGCGACGCGACCACCGGGACGTTCGGCGGCGGTGTGCTCAATCGCCGCTGCGTATCTTCCACTGCCGTCATCCAGCGCGACGCAATTTCATTCTGCAGCTTGGCAACCGAACTACCCTGCGCCGTGAGTTGCCGTTGCACGTGATTGACCACCAGCGGGTCCTGTGTGAGCAGCACCAAGCCCGTCAGTCCAAACTCGTCGAGCGTGATGCGCATGCCGCCCGGATCGCGGCGCCCATGCCGCAGCGGCAAAAGTCCCGCGGGCGTGAGCGTGTAGCCTTGCGACGTGAGCGACGCGCCGGGGTCAACAAACGAGACTGGCGTACTCTCGTAAGGACCGATGGCATATTGTTGTCCTGCCCCATGGCGCGTGAGCAGCAGCAGCCGCGAACGATCCGTTTGCAGTACGGCCACACGAACGCCGGGTGTCGTGCTTTCAATTTCACCAGCCAGCGAACCGGCGGCAGCCCAAGGTTCGAGCAATAGAAGTTCAAGATTCATCAGTTGCAGCGTCGCAGCCCGCAACTGAGTCGATTCGTCGCGGGCATCGAGCCGCGACCGCGATTGAAAGCACAGGCCCCGCGCGCCCGCCGCGATGGCATTGTACGCCAGCAGGCGGATTTGATCCGGCTCAACACCGATCGGCAAACGGAAGTCTTGCCCGAGCGTAGCCACTTGGCCCACCAGTTCCTCGGCCAACTCTGTTTGCACCGTCGCCCAAAACGGCGTGCCGGGCCGGGCCAAACGAGTTCGCTCGCGCAGCCACGGAGCGAAATCTGACAGTTCGAAGCTGGTGCCTAGCGGACTGAGCTCCGTCATTAGCAAATCGATAATGCGGCTGTAATGCCAGAGGTGTGCATCGGCGCTGCAAACCAGCGGGCGGCCTTTTAATACATCGCTACGCCGGACCTGCGCGGCCAATTCGCTGGCAGCTTCCAGATCGCGCACGGCCAGCCGCTGACCCAGGTTCCACGCCAACACGCGGTCGTGCGCCGCGCTGATCGTTCCGCCCCCGGCTGTTTGCGGCGGCGGCGCGACGAGCCATAGATTCAATCGCCGGGCTTCCTGCAATTGCTCGTTGGTGGGCGGCGCGCTGAGTTTCATCGTGTTGAAGCCCAGCGCCTTGAGCCACTCAAACGACTCGCCGTTGTGCTCGATCATCCGCACCAGCAGCGGGCGGCCCTCGGCCATGAGCACCGATCCCTGCAGTCGCACGTGACTCTCCGCGAGGCCGCTGGGCAGTTCCTCGTGGCCGGCGGTTGACAGCGACACCCAACGCATGGGAGCTCGCGTGTCGATACCGATTTGCGGATTGTCCACAGAGGAAGAAACGTAGCCCGCGACTTCTAAGTCGTCCACCCAAAGATTTGTCTCGCCGGCACCGCCGTAAGCGTTCAGCACGAGCAAATCCAGATACGCTTCGCGCGCGTCAATGTGCGAACCAAACTGGCTGCGCAAGATGACAAGTTGGCGGGCCAACAATTGCGCCGCGTCCCGAATCTGAAGTTGCTGCCAAGAACCGGCCTTGTCGTACGACGTGCCACGAATCAAAGTCGTCATCGCGCGGCCGGTGCGCGGGTCCTCGGCACGTGGCAACACGACACGTGCGAGCAATTGAATTCCGGTCCGATCCGATCGCACCCACACCGACGGCGATAATTCGGCAATGACCCGCGCGTGATCGATGTCGTGCGTAACATAAACATACGTGCCGCGTCCCGCTTCAATCTGCAGGTGCTCGCAGGCTTGACCTGCGTGTGGTTGCTGGAAAGAACGCTGCTGGGCGGCAACGCGCGCCGGACAATCGGCTTCGGCCAAGCGCCACGACAAGTCGGCCGTCTCGAACGGGTTCGCCGTCTCCGCGCAGGTTCGGCTCGCCGGATACAGCATCCCGGCCGCGAACAGTGACAGCAATACGAACGGACGTGGCATGCGGTGTGTGGCGGAAAGTCAACACGTTGTGGGGGCACGGTGCTGGCAACGTAAGCCGAGCTTGTAACAGGATTTGCGATCTGCGGCCAGATCAACCACCGGTGACTTTCCGCCACGCGCAGCGCCGCCCTGATCGACGACGATTGTCCTAACAGCTTGTCTCCCAAAGGTTTGCGAAATGGCCTAGTCAGGCCGCCGTGCTGGCACGCGGGCTGCATTGACTTTCTGCAACTCATCTATCACCTCGGAGACGACATCTCATGAAGACTGCACCGCACGTTGGCCCAGACGCGACCGAAGAACTTTCCAAAGACATGCTGGAACTGGCCGCGGCCATCGCCAACTTGCCAGCCGAGCAGCGGGCCAAGGTGGAAACGCCGTTTGCCCGCGTTGTAGAAAGCACCAAGCGGCGGCGGCGAATTCTGGCGCTGGTTCAGGAAGCGCTCAGCCAGTTGCGGTTGGACATGAAATACCTGGTGTTCGACCTGGAAGCCACGCGCCGCGAACGCGACGCCTATCGCCAAGCATTAGACGAAGAGTGATGCGTTGCGGGAAGCGACATTGTCGAATACCATGAAGTGCTATCGCCGCAAGGGCTGAGACGTTGATCGGACCGCGATCGGGTGTTCGATCGCGTCGGCCGCGGCACAGGAGGCACGGTGGTCATGGCCGAAATGTCGGCGGAACAGTTCGCTCAACGGGCCTTTGATCTGAATTTGCTCGACGCGCGGCAACTCGAAACCATCTGGAGCGAATTGGGAACCCGCGACTTGCCGGCGACGGAGTTGCGCAGTCTGCTGGTTCGCAAAGAACTGCTCACGAATTACCAGGTGGAAAAGTTGCTCACCGGCAAGCGGGCCGGCTTCTTCTATGGCGACTACAAAGTCTTGTATCTGATCGGTGCCGGCACGTTCGCCCGCGTCTACCGTGCCGTGCATAAGGAAACGGGTCAGGTCGTGGCCGTGAAAGTGCTGCGGTCGCGCTACAGCGATGACTTGACCAAGACCGATCAGTTCTTGCGTGAAGCCAAGATGGTCATGACGCTGCGGCACCCCAACATCGCGCCGATCTTCGACATTCATACGGACCGCTTCAGTCATTACATGGTCATGGAGTTTGTCGAGGGACAGAACCTGCGCGACTTCGTCAAAGTGCGCGGCAAGCTGGAAGTTGTAGAAGCGTTGCGGATCATCGCCGACGTGACCAGCGGCCTGGACTATGCTCTCAAGCATTCAATTACGCACCGCGATTTGAAGCTGTCGAACGTGCTGCTGGCCAGTAACGGCCGCGCGAAGCTGGTGGATTTTGGACTGGCGGCGGCCGGCGACAAGGTGGCAGCCGACATTTCCGACACGACTTCAACTCCCCGCAGCATCGATTACGCCGGCTTGGAGCGGGCCACGGGCGTGCGCAAAGACGATCGCCGCAGCGACATCTATTTCACCGGCTGCATGCTGTATCACATGCTCAGTGGACATGCGCCGCTCGTCGAAACCAAGGACCGCGTACAGCGGCTGAGCATGTCGCGATTTCAGGATGTAAAACCGATTACGCAACTGGATCCGAATTTGCCGCCGCGGGTCGTCCTGCTGGTGAACAAGGCAATGGAGTTGAGTGCGGATAAACGCTACCAGACGCCGGGCGAAATGTTGTCCGACGTGAAATTGGCGGCGAAAATGATCAGCGAAGGGGGCGACATGCCATCAACCACGGAAGAGGCTGCGGCCGCACCAGGCACTGCGCCGACCGCCCCCACCGAAGAACTCGAAGGCAAGTCGCACACAGTGATGTTGGTCGAGTCGAATGTGGCCTTGCAGGACTTGCTGCGTGAAAAGCTAAAGCAACTGGGCTATCGCGTCTTGGTGACGATCGATCCCGACCGAGCGCTGGGCCGTTTTGAGGACGATGCGAGTATCGCCGGCTGCATCGTGTTTGGCACGGGCGAACTCGGTGCCGCTGCGGTTGAGGCGTTCAATCGTTTCGCGAGCCAAGACACAACTCAGCGCGTGCCGGCGATATTGCTGGTCGACCGGAAACACCAGCGGCTGATCAAACACGCCAAGCTGGCCGAACACCGCGTCGTGGTCGCCATGCCGCTGAAGTTCAAAGAATTCCGCGGCGTGCTGACAAGCCTTTTGTCGCGCAAGGCAGACGTTAGTTGAAAGTGCTTTGTCAGCCCGCCATCGCTCGTTTAGCCGCGACCTAGTGCTTTGTCAAACCGTGTAGTTTTAGGGTTGGCCAACTTCGTGGCGTAAGCTTCCAGCTTGCGTTTCTGGGATGAAATCGGACTGGCAAGCAGGATGCTTACCCCACTTTTTAACTTTGACGAAGCACTAGCGACTTTGACACATCTTTACGCTGGCGCGCACTGCGAACGACCATTTTGAATTGCAGATCAAAGAAAGGCAGCTCCTAGGGGAGCGGGGTGCCTTGTGGCGACAGTCGGATGCGGCGTGAACGGCGTTCGGCTCGCAGTCGAGCCCGGCGCTTGATCTCACTTGGCTTTTCGTAGTACTCCCGGCGTCGCATTTCTTTCTTGATGCCGCTTCGTTCCACCAGTTTGCGAAAGCGGCGGACCGCCTCTTGAATCGACTCGCGGTCCCGAACCAAAAGTTTAACCATTATTGCTCCTCGTCACGGACAAAAAACCACGCATGTTTGTTCCTCCTAATTTACCTCAGGGACAGTACCTCAGGGACAGTAAGGGGTCCTAGTTTACACGAATCCCCTAGCTGGTGTCCAGCCGCAAGCGACCAATCGTAATGGGTCGGGAGTCTCTTTCAGTCTTAGAGTCGAAACGGGGTCGGGAGTCTTTTTCCGTCT
>JBGTKH010000442.1:0-18398 GCA_041744735.1 Pirellulaceae bacterium
GTAAAGCCGGACAGCGAATGATCGGTCCGCCGCGTTCGCGCGGTACTCCGCACGCAGGAGCCTTCAGGTTGCGGCCAAACCAGGTGATTGTGATGCTCACCGCGATCACATCGCGGGGACAAATTCTATGGCCGTTCCGACTGCGTGGGCGGCCAATTCGGCGTAATCCGGGTTGAGTTCGATTCCGATACGATGGCGACCTAGCTCCGTAGCGATGCGACATGTCGTCCCGCTGCCGGCGAAGGGATCCAGCACGACATCTTTCTTGTCGCTGCACGCCAGGACAATCGGCTTGATCAGCCCATCGGGGAAAGTTGCGTAGTGGCTCGTCGAGGAATCACCGGCCGGCAGTGTCCAGACGTCCGTCGGAAGACATCCTTTCGGGTTTAGCTGGAACGTCTTGCCGTGACGCATCCGCGAGTCGTTTGAGTTCCGCCGGTGCTTGCTTTTCGATCCTCCATAGATTTGGCCGTTGCCCCAGCGTTTCACGGTTGCGGCGGAATAGGGAACTCGAATCGCATCGGCGCTGAATTTATACTTCCCCGATCGCTTCGTGAGAAACAAAATGTGTTCGTGCCCCGATCGCCAGCGATTTCGCGGACTCTCGGGCGGCGGGTCGAGCTTGTTCCAAATCAGGTCGTTGCGCACCGTCCACCCGAGTTCGGCCGCGGCAATGGCGATGCGATGAGGCACGAGCAGCAGCTTCTGGTTGCGATAGGTGTCGCCGACCACAAAGAAACATGCACCGGTATCGGCGGTGACGCGCAGCACTTCGGCCAGGACGCCGCGCATCCTCGCGATATAGCCCTCAACCGTCTTCTCTTTTCCGATCTGGCCGCGGACGTTGTAGTCCCGGTGGCCGTAGTAGGGCGGCGACGTGACGGTCAAGTCGACGCACGCCGGGGGAAGCGTGGCGAGAACGGCCTGGGCATCGCCGCAGATGATGCGATAGTTCTTTAGCATGGTTATTTCCTGGAAAGCCGCCTGGCATCCCCATCGAGGAATGCCACGATCTTGGCTCGCAATCGTTCGAGACGCGCCGGACCGGTTTGGCATTCCCAGATCACCATGGTTTGCCAACCTGCACGCCGCAGGGCTCGCCGAGTCCGTTTGTCCCGTGCCGCGTTGCGCTGCATTTTGCCCAGCCAATAGGCTCGCCGCGACGACGGCACGCGGCATCGCGAGCAGCCGTGCATGTGCCGAAAGCAGCCGTTCACGTTGATCACCTTCCGCAAGCGCGCAAGCCGACGACGCGGGGCGTTTGTCCAAGCGACTACCGAGTTGTTTGCTGCTTTACCGGAGCGGCTGTTTGAGGGAGCAATGGAAAAATCAGTACACACCGCTGAATACGCCGCCCTCTGTTCGGAACTGCGAAGCGCGCGAGAGACCGCAGGTCTTTCTCAACGCGCATTGGCCGAATCGCTCGAAGTACCACGTAGTTGGATCGCTAAGGTTGAAGGCGGTGAACGCCGGATCGACCTGATCGAATTCTGCCGATTCGTTTCGGCGTGCGGAGTTGATCCGCTCGCTTCCCTCGAACGCTTGATCCAAAAGACGCCACGGCTGCAATCGGATCGTCACGCTAAGAAAGGACGATCAAAGTGACAGCCGCCAGCGATAAAGTTCGACGAAAGCTGCTGGTGACCGCCTTCCGAATGCCGTCTGCGCAGACGATGGTATCGCGCAAATCGAGCATCACGAATGCCTACGTCAACGCCGTCATTCCAGCGGTCTTACCGACGTCGGATGAGGTCGAAGAGGCGGATCGTCGTCGGGCAAATCTTCCACAATGTCCGCCAACCGCTTGCGTGCTCGCGGCAGCGGGGGCAGGTCACGGATGTCCCAGCGGATGTTCTGGTGGCTGTTAATGAACTCGAAGAGCGCGGCGGGCCGGGCGTCGTGGATCAATGCAAAGGTGCGCGGTTCCCGTCCGTCGTCCCGTTTGGCGATCACGAATAATCGTTGACGGCTCTGCGGTACCCAATGAATCGCGTTCAGGATGATCGCATCGATGGTACAGCCAAGTTCGTTAAGCGCCAGCAGCGCTTGCTCCAAGTCGCGTCCTCCGTGGCTCATCAGGAATCCGACGACGTTTTCCAGCAAGACCAACGGCGGCCGGCGCTCGCCCATGTCGCGCAGAATCCGCACCAGCCCCCAAAAAGTCGACGACTCCTTGCCGCTTAACCCTTCCCAGCGGCCGGCGATTGACAAATCGTTGCAAGGAAAGGACGCGGTGAACAGATCGCACGTGGGCACATCGTCCGCGTGAATCGCATGGATGTCGCCAACCACAAGATGGTCGTCTGTCGGCCAGTTATGCCGATACATCTCGGCTTTGTTGGGATCGATGTCGTTTGCGAATGTGACACGCCACCCCTGTCGCTCAAACGCCAATCGCACGAGCCCGATGCCCGCAAAGAACTCCGCACATTGCCAACCAAGGGGCGAAGATCGCGGGGACAGTTCGACGGATCGACGCGAAGTGCGTTCCGACAGGCGTTCGCGATTGGCTGCCATTCCGCTCACGCCGCTCCTCCTAAACGAATCCCCGTCCCGCTGCACCAGATTCCGACACGCGCGCCAAGATACTACGTGACAGATGCCGTCGCAAGTCGGAGCACGAGCTTCGTCAGTTCGGGCGGGCAGTTAATTCGCAGGGGGTGCAGCCCAGCGATGCCGCGCGAGACGTGCATCAGCGTGGGCGGTTCGTGGAACAGGCCGCCGGTGTATTTCGTGCCGTAGTAGCTGGGCGAGACGACGGCGCCGATCCACGGAAACCGGATTTGGCCGCCGTGCGTGTGGCCGGCTAGCATCAGGTCGAAGCCGAATCGGCGAGCCCATTCGATTTGGTCGGGGGTGTGCGAGAGCAAGATACGCAGCGGCCGGCCGTCGCCGGCGCGCGGCGGGCATTGTTGCATGTCGGCGGCGGGAGCAAACCACGGGAGTTCATTGCCAGCCAGCACGATCGGCTCGCCGAGTACGTTTACTTCCAGCCAGCGTCCGCCAAGGTCGATCAGCCCAGCATCGGTCAGCAGGCGGCGCAGTTCGGGAACGTCGCACAGCCGCTTGTCGTGATTGCCCAGCACAAAATATACACCGTGGCGGCTGCGCAGGCGGCCGAGTGTTTTGGGAATCCAGTTTAGACAGTGCGCCTTGTCGATAATGTCGCCCGTGACCGCAACCAAGTCGGCGTCTAGATCGTTCGTCAAATCGACAATCAGGTCGAAGTAATCTCTGGTCAACTTTCCGGTAAAGTGCAAGTCGGACAAGTGCGCGATTGACAGACCGTCGAGTGTGCTGCTTAGCCGCGGCAACGCGATGTGCTTCTCAGTCACATCCAGCCGCAGAATCTGATTGCCGGGCACTCGCGCCAGCAGCCGCGTGGACAGTTTACCTAACGGCCGATGACCAAGCCGCTGGACAACGTCGATCGTCGCCGTGTCGTTGGACAATAGCGCCGCAGGTTGCCGCAATGTCAGTTGCCGCCACAACCACTTCGGCGCAAATGCGATCGCCACGATCACACACAGCGCCGCGTACGCCAGCGCGAGTCCGCCCGCCGGTGATGCCAAGCTCGACACAGACGCGATTCCCCCGCTCGTCACATATCGCCAGATATAAATCGACGGTACCGCGGGGATGATCACGATGATCACCTTTTCCAACAAGTTGATTGTGTGGCACGGCAATGCTGTTGCGTGCAGCCGGTTGAACAGACCGACCCACAACGCGGCGTGGCCGAAAAGTGCGAGTAACGCGAGAAGGATAACGAGCGACAACATGGTTGGCGGTGATTCGGTGGTTGTGGGACGGATTGGCAATCCGTCCTACGGCGCACCGCCCTCTGACGCCAGGATCGCCTCGACCGTTTCGAGCAACTGGTCGAGGCGGAAGGGTTTGTAGAGCACGGCTTTGGCGTGCAGACCGGCCTGACGCGCCTTGACGATCGAGTGGCCCGGATCGTAACCGAAACCGGTCATCAGTACCAAGGGCACTCGCTTCATCACGTCTTGCAGCTTGAGCAGCAGTTCGTAACCCGACATGTCGGTCAGGCGGATGTCGGCGATGATCACGTCGTATTGTTCACCGGGCAAGCTGGTGCGGACCATGAACGTGGCCTCGCCCCCGGCGTGGGCGGTTTCCACGATGCAGCCGTAGCGTTCCAGCAGCGCGTGAGCGGCACTGCGCACGCTTTCGTCGTCGTCCACGACCAGCACGCGGCGATTGCGGAGCTTGGGCCGCTCTTCAGGCTGAGCCGACGCGGGTACGGCTTGAGCCGGCGTCAATTTCTGGCCCACCTTTTGAATTACCTGCTTGATGTCGCGGGCGTGGCGCAGGATGCGCTGCAGCCGCTCGACCACCGCCGGTTCGTGGCCGATGTACCGTTCCATGACGTTCACGGCCTCGTTTAGAATGATGTCCACCGGCAACGCGACGGCGCTGTGAATCGCCTCGACGTTTTCCTGCGCCGTGATCGCCTTCTGAGCGACCAGCAGTTCCAGCGTATTCAGCGCTACGGCCATGTCGCGCGAAAAAATCTCCAGGAATTGCAAATCGCTTTCACTGAAGGCTCGCGGCTCGGGGCTTTCGACGTTAAACGTGCCGATCACTTGATCGTGCAGAATCAGCGGCACGGTCAGCGAACTCTTGGCTCCTTTAAACCCTTCGATGTACAGCGGGTCTTCGGTGGTGTCTTCGCACAGATAGCTCTTGCCAGTCGCCGCCACGAAACCGGTCACGCCGTTGTTTTGCGGGCGAGCGAACAGCGGGCGATTGGCCGCGTCCGGCTCGATGCCCACCGACAGCAGCGGCATCAGTTGCCCGGTGCGTTCGTCGAGCAATCGAATCTCGATAACGTCGAAGTTCAGCAGGTCTTTCGTGTAGTGCAGGATGTTCGACTTGAGCAGCTCGATGCGGTCTTCGATGCCCATGTCGAAGACTTCTTCCGGCGTTAGGTCGGCCAGCTCCAAGCCCGCTTTGTGGATCGCCGCCAGTTTTTGCTGTTGCAGCACTTCGGCCGTCACGTCGTGCACGGTCACGATCAGATGCTGTGGCGGCGTACCGTTCTCGTAAACCGGTGCCGCGTGCACTTGATAGTAATGATTGTCGCCCACACGGAGCGTCGAGGTGCTGGCTTGTCCCGTGGCCAGAGCCGTGTGAAAGGGACAGAAATCGGGGCCGAGGATTTCGGGGCTGCCCAGGGCTGTATAAAAACTCTGGCCCACCACGTTGTCGCGCTTGGCCCAAGCGACAAGCTGCTGATTAGCCCAAACGATCGTGTTCTCCGTATCCAGCAGAACGACGCCGTCGGGCATGCCTTCCAGAATGCGTTCGTTTTGCAGCAGCCACCCCAGCCGCAGCGCTTCGCTCAGATGTTTCGAATCGACGTACAAACCGGCGAACGCTTCACGCCCGAGCCGCGCGAGGGCTCGCAACGGGCTGCCGACTTCGATCACGTCGAACGAATCTCGCAGCGCACCGGGCAATGCGACATTACCGTCGTGCTCGTCAGAAATGCAAAGGATTTTGGGCTTCTCGATCAACCCCAAACTCCTGATCTTTAATCGTATATCCCTCAAGGATTATACGACCGGCGCGATACCGCCACAACCGTACAAGAACCGTTACCCGCATACTTCAAATCGGTTGCGCCGGCTGTGGATATTCACCACGTGTCGTGATGCCCACGTGTTTCTCGGTTCACGTGCAGCGCAAGCGCGGAGCATTCGTCACCACTGTTCCGCAGGGGAGCAAAGGCCGATTCTCGTCCCCCTGCTTGAACGCGGCGGCCAGGATTCTTCCCTTCAGACATGGGCAAAGTATGGCTTCTGCCGCCAATGGGAATAGACAGTAACCGCTCATTCGTGCTTCACTCACCAGTTCCGTTGCTACGTGGCTTGGCGGGGCTGCCGCCTAGCCAGCCGCGGGCGCGGAAGAAGATGAGCATGGCGGCGGCAATGACGGCCATCAGTGCGAGGACCGATGGGTAGCCCCAGTACCAATGCAGTTCGGGCATGTTCCAGGGCGAATCGCCGGAATCGAAGTTCATTCCGTAAATGCCGGCCACGAAGGTGAGCGGGATGAAGATCGTGGCGATGATCGTTAGCACGCGCATCGTTTCGTTGATGCGGTTGCTGATCGCGGACATGTACAGGTCGCGCAGATCGGCGGTTAGTTCGCGATAGGTTTCCGTGAGATCGACAAGCTGCACGATGTGGTCGTAGCAGTCGCGCAGATGGACGCGCGTGTGGTCGGTGATCAGCGGCATGGATTCGCGAGCCAGTGCGGCCAACATCTCGCGGTGTGGCCAGATGGCGCGGCGGAGCATGAGCAGGCCGCCTTTCAGTTCGTGAATGCGGTCGATCAAGTGGCCGTTGGACTGCAACAGTACGCTGTCTTCCAGCTCGTCCAGCCGCTCGCCGAATTGTTCCAATATGGGAAAGTACGCATCGATGTTGGCGTCGATGATCTCGTAGACCAGATAGTCAGGGCCTTGTGTGCGAATACGGCCCACCTTGTTGCGAATTCGCTGCCGAATGGGTTCCCAACTGTCGCCGGCTTCTTCTTGGAAGGTGATCACGAAATTGGCCCCCACGAACATGCTCAGTTGTTCCGTGTTGGATCGCAATTCCAAGTCGGCCATGCGCGCGACGATGAACAACTGGTCACCGTACGGGTCGACCTTGGCGCGCTGATGCGTATTGACGACGTCCTCCAACGCCAACCGGTGCACACCGAAGATCTGCCCGATCTTTTCGATGGTGGCGGCGTCGCCCAGTCCGTCGACGTTGATCCATGTGACGGGATGCTTGCCCACAATGCCGCGGATGGCGTCCAAGTTGTCGATCGATTTCTCGACGATCTCGTCCGGCCCGTAGGCGATCACTTGCACGCTGGTGCGGCGAGCTTCCGGGTCGGCCGTCACGGTGCCCGGCGACGCCCCCGGC
The DNA here is from genome assembly GCA_041744735.1 of Pirellulaceae bacterium. Classification (GTDB taxonomy): domain Bacteria; phylum Planctomycetota; class Planctomycetia; order Pirellulales; family Pirellulaceae; genus JBGTKH01. The sequence goes on from JBGTKH010000442.1 coordinate 6,948, forward strand.
TGCGTGCGGCGGTGAATGTGCAGGCGTCGATTTTTTTTGCGGCGTTTACCCATGAGACTTTAGTTTGGAGTGCGGCGACTCGTCGCCGCTTTGGGAATTTGGGATGGGGATGGTTTAAGAGTTCGTCTGAAGATTCTAGAGAAGTGACGGGGCAGGTGGCGAGTCGCTGAAGGCAAAAATTCTTAAAGCGGTGACGAGTCACCGCAGTCCAAAGGAATCCTAAAGCGGTGACGAGTCACCGCAGTCCATATCAGGCGGCTTCTTTCGCGTGAGCCGATTCGTCGTCGTTGTTTGAGTGGAACAGGCGTACGTCCAACGGGCCGGAGATGTCCAGGTGCACGTCGCGCTGCGGGAAGGCGATCACGATGCGGGCTTCGCGGAACAGCGAGTCGATCTTGTGGCGAATGTCACTTTCGATCCGCCGCCGTTCGGCGAGCGTGCGCATTCGAATCCAAAAGTGCAGCTCGAATTGCAAGGCATTGTCGCCGAACTCCGAAAACCAGACCAGTGGTTCGGGGTTGGACATGATCAGGCCGTGTTCGTCGGCCGCCCGGCGCAGCAGCCGCGAGACCTCGCGTGTCGGCGAGCCATAGGCCACACCGATGTTCACGCTCGTGCGAATGCGGTCATCCGACAGCGTCCAGTTGACGACGTTGCCTTCCAAGAACTTGCTGTTGGGAACGATGATCTCCAGGTTGGTCGCCGTCGTCACGCGCGTGCTGCGGGCACCGATCTTCGTGACGGTGCCGATCAAGGTATCCAACTGAATCAGATCGCCGCTGCGAATCGGCCGCTCGGCCAACAGGATCAGGCCGCTGATGAAATTGTTCACGATGTTCTGGCTGCCGAAGCCCACGCCGATGGCCAGCGCACCGCCGAGAAACGTGAATACGGTCAGCGGCACGTTGACCAGCTTCAGCGCCAGCAGCGTGAACGTGGCCACCAGCAGATAGAACACAATCGACTGCATCGCCGTGGCCGCACTTTCGTGCATGCCGACGCGCGGCAACACGCGGTAGCCGACCACGCGGCTCAGATACCGCGACGCCAGATAGCCGATGATCAGCAGTATCAGCCCGCTGATGATTTTGCCGACGGTGATCGGGCGATCGTCGACCGACGTGAGGACGTAATTCCAGACGCTGGTCACGTATTGCCAAAAGATCGCCAGCCGCTGGCCCAGCGTCGCGGATTCCACGTCCTGGCGGATTTCGCCGAGCAGTTTTTCGTGCAGCCTCCGGCCGGCCTCGATGCTGACGAAGTTGGCATCCTGAATCAGGCTCAGATCCTGCAGGTGCTTGCGTTGCAGTTCGATCTGCTGCAGCACTTCGGGGTTGTCTTTGGCGGCCTGGATCTTGGCTTCCACGGCGCTCATCTTGCCGCGCAACTCATCGACGCGGATCGTTTGCAGCCGCGACTCCTGCTGCAGTTGCTCCAGAATCTGCTTGGTCTCCGCTTCCCACGCGATCAAATCCTGGCTTGCCGGCTCGCCCGAGACGACTTCATAACGCCGCTGCCAGGCAACGCGCATTTTCGCCCGGCGTTCCAGCCGCTGTTTCAAGATGGTGATTTCCTGCTGTTTGGTTTGCCGCTCGAGCTGCAGGGCTTCGAGCCGTTCGGTCACCGTCTGCTGGTTCTTCGGCGACAGCTCGAACACGGCCCGTTCGGATAGCCATTGCTTGTCGAGCGTGCTGAGCATTCGCTCCGATTCGGCGACCGCTTGGCTGAGGTCGTCTTCCAGTTTGCGCAGCTCATCGAGCCGTTCGTCGAGTTCCTGCTTTGTGAAGCGAACGTCCGGGCCGGCACGTTCAATTTGCTCTTTCAAATACGTGACGCGCAAGTCGTAGATTTCTTTGGCCTGCTGCTCTTTGGACAGTTCGAGTTCTCGCAGTCGCGCGATCTCGCCGGCCAGTTCGCGGTCGTGTTCGGCCAGCTTGAGAGCCTCGGCCAGCGTTGTCGCGGCCGCCGGGTCCTTGGTGGTTTCCAGCGCTTCTTTGGCTTGCAGGCGGGCGCGTTCTTTCTCGGCGACGATCGCCTTAACGCGGTTCACGACTTCTGTGGCTGTGACGATCGTGGCGTCGAAGCCTTCCTTGCGAGCCACTTCCGTCGCCAGTTCGTCGCGAAGCTGATCGATTTTCAAGAACGACGTCGGCGCCGGTTCGCCGCCGCTGCGCAGCGCTTGGAGCACTCCGATAAGTTCGGCTTTCTTCTCCTCGAGCTCATTCAGTTGCCCATCGGCCGTTTTGATCTGGTCGAGCACCAGTTCGCGCTGTTTGAGCAGTTCGACCTCGCGCGAAAGCTTCTCCGGCGCCTGAGCACCGTTTTCGCTACTGGCGGCCGCGGCCGAGTCCAGCGTCTTTTGAGCCAGCGATAAGCGACGCGCCACTTCGACGCGTTTGGCGTCCACGTCCAGCGCGGACTCGGCCTGCTCTTGCTTCGCCGAATCGTCAGTTGATTTCGCGGCAGGCCTGATCGCCTCAACCAGCGGCAGTTGGGCCTGCGCACGGGTTGCGATGCTGCTACCCGACAATAGCAAGCCGGCCAACAGCAGCCATCGAACGCATTGCATTCGATATTCCTCTCTTCCGTGATTGGGCACGATTCTCTTCGTAGCACTTCGTAGCCGAACTCGTGAGAGTTCGGATTCGGGGAATTCTGCAATACGGCCGAAGTCTCACGACTTCGGCTACCTAGCACCTCCAATTTCATTTGTGTGAATCCGGTAAATAGATCAGCGTCGCAGCGCTGGCTTTGCATCGCGGTCCTTCAGCGGCGACGTATTGGCGGTGCTGACCGGCGCGGCGTCAGTGGTGGACGAAGGCGTAATCGTTGTTGCGTCGGAGGACAGCGTGGAAGGTTCCGTCTTCGGCGCGGTTGCCACATCAGACGGCAGCAGATCTTCGGTGAAGCGGGCCAGGTACTGCATAATGCTGTCGGCGCCGTTAAAGCCGATCACGGTTTCGTCCAAGTCCATCTGCTTCGACAGCACGCGGCCGGCGTCCACGTCGAACTTAATCGTGCCGCTGGTCAGCCGCTGCACAAGCTGCGACCTGACCTTCGGATCATCGACCGGCGTGAGGACTTGCGTCTGAAGCGAAATTGTGGCCACGCCGGTTTCCACTTTGACCAGTGTATAGAGTTGCCGCGTCTTGATTCGCTTCACGGTCCCTTCCGGCATGCGGACTGCGATTTCTTCGGGGACTGCCCATTCTTCGCCCATTTGCACGGCGCGGTCCGGCAGCGGCACGGTCAACTCGCCGATGCCCGGATTGAATTGCGGCTTGGCGTTGTCACGCTTGATCACTTGACCGTGGGAATCGATCGTGACTGTGGCCAGCGGCACGCCCACCGATTCGGCCACGTGCTCGTACGAATGAGGCGGCGTCTTGTCGGTCTCGCTGTTGTAGCGGATTTCTTGCCGGCCCGTGACCTTTTGCCACATGTCGACATTTTCCACCAAGTGATCGAAGACGATGTTGCCTTGCTCGTCGATTCGCGACACCTTCCAGCATTTGGTGGATACGCTGCGCGTGCGGGCGGTTTGCGTGACGCCTTGAATCTTGGTCTCGACCGTGACCAAGTGCACGACCTTCCAACGCACCTGCTCGCTGGCTGTGTATTTATAACGCAGGTCGTACGCGGGCGTGGTGAGTTTCTTCTTGACCGCGTCGAGCTTTTCGTTCAGGCTGGGCGATTCGTTATCGTCGTCTGCGAACAAAGGTCCTGTGATAAGCAGCGCCGCGAGTGCGACGACGAACGAATAAGCTGTCTTCATGATTTTTGCATCCTTGCAAGTAAACTGTTGACATCGTAACCCGAAGCGTTAGCGAGGGCCACCATCGTCCGAAGTCTTGGCGACTTCGGCTACTTAACTGTTGACATCGTAACCCGAAGCGTTAGCGAGGGCCACCATCGTCCGAAGTCTTGGCGACTTCGGCTACTTAGCTGTCGACATCGTAACCCGAAGCGTTAGCGAGGGCCACCATCGTCCGAAGTCTTGGCGACTTCGGCTACTTAGCTGTTGACATCGTAACCCGAAGCGTTAGCGAGGGCGGGCGCGGAGACGACATCCTCGTTCGCCCACGCTCGGCCGCGTTCGCCCTCGCTAACGCTTCGGGTTATGATGTGCGGCTCTATCGTTCCTTGATGTTTCCAGCCCAACCAAGTTTTTCGCGCAGCGTGCGGTAATAGTTGCGACCGCGGACCTCGATCAGTTTGAACGTGGGCTGGGCCCGTTCGACGCGTACGCGATCTTCGGCCGTCATGCGGCACACCACTCGGCCATCCACGACCAACGTCGTTTCCTCGTTCGGCTGATGCACGACGATCTCGTAAATGCGATCCGCCGTATCGACAACGGGACGCACGGTCAATGTGTGCGGACTGATGGGCGAAATCACGAAGGCTTGCACGCTCTTCTGCAAAATCGGCCCGCCCGCCGACAGGTTGTGTGCCGTCGATCCAATCGGCGTGCTGACAATCAGGCCGTCGCAACTATAAGTGGTTGCCAATTCCGCGTCAACGTAAAGATCGACATGGACCAGCGAAAACGGCGGACCGGCCAGCACCGCGACTTCGTTCAGTCCCAGCCGTTCGTCCAACAACTGGCCGGATCGAGTCACGCGGCACTGAAACATCAAGTGTGACACGACACTGAAGCTGCCGGCACAAACTTCGGCCAGCACTTCCGCCAGATCGTCCGGCGAGATATCGGCCAAGAAGCCCAGCCTCCCCAAGTTCACGCCGAGCACCGGAAGCTGATTCATGCGCATCTGTTGACCCGCTCGCAGCATCGAACCATCGCCGCCCAGCACAACCGCGAAGTCCGCCTCCACCGCCGACAAATCCTCGCGCCCGTCGAAATCCGCTAGCACCACGTCCGCCTGTTGCTCGACCAGCGCTCGCAACGTGGCCGCCTGCTCCGACACCTTCGGCCGATGCCCCGAGCCCAACATGATCACCCGCGGCCGCGCTTGGCCCGCGCGAAGCCAAGCCGGCTGTTCATCCGTCGTTGCGTTCGCCTGATTCATAGCGCTTGATGATAGAGGATTTGCGGGGCGTCGAACAAGTGTCGTTGCCAGCACCGTAGGGATTTGTAGAATAGTGCTTTGTCAAAGCGTAGTTTTAGGGTTGGCCAACTTCGTGGCGTAAGCTTCCAGCTTGCGTTTCTGGGATGAAATCGAATTGGCAAGCAGGATGCTTACCCCACTTTTTAACTTGGACGAAGCAATAGTCTCTCGTCGAACGGCCTGCGTACCGGCCGGCCGCGACGCGGGCCGGCATGGAATTCCCCAACCACGGATGTCACCGATGGCCGCGAAGCACAAGCACCGGAACAAGCAATCTCAGGCTTTGAATCTGCCGGAACAAATCGAGCGGCTGCTGGAGAAAGGTAATTGCAAGCAAGCGCTGAAGGACGCCAAAGTCGCCTATCGGCAGCAGCCCGACGACGCTCATTGCCGGCTGCTGCAGCGGGTGTATCTCGCCAGGGCTCAGGAGTTAAATCGGTTCGGGCTGCGCGCGGAGTGCCGCGCGGTCGTTGACGACTTGCTCGAGTTGCGCGTGACCGAACCGGCGGTCGAACGTGCGCTGCCGGACTTGCTGGTCGCGATCGGCATGTTCGACAAGCAACCGGCCGCACCCGCCACGGCCGCGGCGGACGCCGATCCGCGTCTCTTGTCATCGGCGGCGGATTACGCGGTGCTGCGACCCGACGAAGCACCTGCTTCTCTTCCCGAAATTCGCACAGGGGCGATCGCCATTCGCACGGCGTTGGCCGCCTTGGAGAACGGCGACGAACCGGCGGCACTGGCCGCGGTCAAAGATGTGGCTCGCAATTCCCCGTTTGCCGACTGGAAGCTGTTCGTTCGCGGTTTGGCCGCTTACTACCGCAAAGACACGGCCGAGATGCTGGCCAACTGGGACCGGCTGGAGTCCGCGCGGTTCGCGGCGCGGATCGCGGCGGTCTTAAAGGCGCTGCACGATCCGTCGTTGGCAGCTCGGGGCAGCGATCCGTTGAAAGCAGCGGTGCGAAAGTTCGAACAGCGGCTCAGCGGACAAGCGGTGCTGACTCATCTGCACGCCTTGCGGAGACATTTCGTTGCCGAGCGGTGGGACAAAGCGCTGCAATGCCTGAGTGCATGCAAGTCGGCGCTGCGGGACTTCGATCCGCAGGTTTCGCAGCGAGTTACCTCGCTGCTCTATGCCGAAATTGTACTGCGACGGCAAGCCTCGGCCCTGGCACAGTTGTCGCGCATCGCCGATCCGCCGACACTTGACCCGCGCTGGAACCGGGCGCGGGCGCTGGTTAGCGAACGTTTGGACGACGGATTGCTCGATCAGCCGGAGCGCTACTGGCGCGCGTACATCGATGACTTGGATCGTGTGAGTGCCTTGACTGCTGCAGAACGTGATTCCGCAAAAGCCTTGGTTTGGTTGCGCGTGGCTGGCTTCTGGGCTGAAGATGCCAAGCACTTGGCCGGATCACAGTATGACGAAGACCGCACCGATGCGCGGCGACGGTTCGAGAGTGCGTTCGATTGTTTCGGCAAAGCGCTGATGCTGGCTCCCAAGCTGTTGCCGGCTTACGAAGAGTTGGCCGCAGCGCAGCAGGCGGCGGGCAAGCCCAACGAGGCGGCAGAAACCTACCGGCAGTTGCTCGAACATCATCCCCACAACGCCGACGCACTGCGGTATTTGGTCGAACACTTCCAACGCTGCGACGATCCGTTTGCGGCGCGCGAGTTTGCGTTTCGCGCCCAACGGCTTCGGCCGCTGGACAAATCGGTCAGCCGGATGGTCTGGGAGGTGCACGTCGCGGCGGCTCGCCATTACGCACGGCAAGGACAATGGCATGAAGGCCGAGCGGAGTTTGCCGCGGCCGACAAGCTCGAACCGTCGCTGGCGGACGCCTATTATGTGCTGGCTCGCAAGGCGCTGCTCGAACTGAAGGCCGGCGAAATGGGGCTCGGCCAGCAGCTTATCCAGCGAGCCACGAAGCAGGCCGGTGAAGCCGCGCCCGTGCTCTTGGTGCTGGCCGTCGAGTCGATTCGCTTTGGTTTGCCAAAACCGGTGCAGCAGCAATTCGACAAGGATTGGACCGTCGCGCTGAAGAGAAAGTGCCACAACGATACCGCGGGACAAATGTGCGTGACGATGGTGAACTACTTGCTCATGGACTTCGAGTATCCGGGCCGTGCGGACCACGTCCAGCGGCTGACGGCGTACGTGCGGCGCTGCTCGCGTGTGAAATGGACGGCGCAAGGACTGCGAGATGTCTGCGAGTTTCTGGATGCGTTGTACGTACACAAGATGGATCGGCATGAGGACTTCGAGCTACTGGAAAAGCTCGTTCGAAAAGGACATACGAAATTTCCCGGCTCGGCATATTTTCAGTTTATGAAAGGCGAGCTTGAGGTCCGGTTGGGTCCCCGAATTTGCGATCGGCACTTCGCGTACAAGTGTTTTGAACGCGCCCTAGCATTGGCCAAGACGTCAAACGATCTTTACGACGTTGGGGTTGTCGAATTGGCGCAGGAGCGATTGACATTTCTGGGCGAGATGGGATTGGAGCGGCCGGAGTTCGCGTTTGGCCCGTCGTACGATGACGACGACGAGGGCGATGAATTTGATGACGGTGCATGTCACGAGGGGGACTTCGACGACATGTTCCGCGATGCCTCGCCAGAGCAAATGATGAACGCATTTTCGGAGGTGTGCGCGAAGTTGGGACTCGACCCCGAGGAGCTTCTACGCCGCACCATGGCTGGTGAGTCAGGCTACGCTAACGACGAAACTCATCCACAGAAGCACAAACGCCAGAGATCGCGACAAAGTTAAGGAGCACCTGATGGACGACGCCTACGCGATTCTGGGTATTGAAGCCAGCAGCAGCGACGAGCAAATCCGCCATCGCTACTTGGAATTGGTGCGCCAACACCCGCCCGACCGCGATCCCCAGCGGTTCGCGGAAATCCGCGCCGCCTACGATCGCTTGCGGGACCCGGTCACGCGGCTCGAGCGGATGCTGTTCCAATTGGACACCAACGATTCACTGGACGCCGTCATCTCCGACGTGCAGCGCCGCTTGCACGACGTTCGTATCCCCCTTGACACCTTGCTTGCTTTGGCAGAACAACGATGAACGACACTTGGCCGGACACCGACGAAGTTTTGGCGCGATTTCGCACGTGGCTCGATCAGGCCCACGAGCAGGCACTGGCTCTGGGCGACGATCCGCCAATTGCTGGCGGTCAGGCGGAGATGCCCGCGGTGGGACTGCTGCAGCTTGTCGAACAGTTCACGGCACTGCGGCACGATTTGAAGTTGCAAACCAAAAGTGCCCGCAGTCTGGAAGAGCGCAGCGAGGCGACGCTGAACGCGATGCACGCGGCGATCGAACAGTTCCGCTCGGTCCAGGCCAATGAATCGCAGGCCGGCCAGCAAGCCGCCAAACCGCTGGCCGAAGCACTGGCCGATCTTGACGAGGCGCTGCTGCGCGGCCGCAAGGTAATTGAGACGTCGCGATATCGCATCCTCGAAGAGACGTCCACCGAATTGCAAAAGCTGCAGGAACAATTGGATGAACTTTTCCGTACACAGCCCTGGTGGCGCCGGCGATTGTGCCGTCCCTGGCACGAGGCGGCGAAGGAACTTTACAGTCAACGTACCACCGAGTTGCAGCGTGGCATTTTCAAATCGCTACTGGAGGGCTACGACCTGATTCAAAACCGGCTCCGCCGCACCCTGGACGAACAGGCGATCCTGCGCATCGAATGCGCCGGCCGGCCGGTCGATCCCAACAGCATGACCGTCATTGAAGTCATCAACGACCCGCGCCGCCCGCCCGGTGTCGTCGTCGAAGAAGTCCGGCCCGGCTATTACTGGAAAGGCAAAGTACTACGTTTCGCCGAAGTCCGCGCGAGCAGCGGCCTGTAGAGGGTTTGGGGTTTGGGGTTCAGGGTTCAGTAGGAGAGAAAGGAAAAAACGTGACGACGCCAGTTCGCACTCGGCCGATCCCCTTCCCTCTTCCCTCTTCCCTCTTCCCGAACCCCGAACCCTGAACCCTGAACCCCGAACCCTGAACCCCGAACCCCGAACCCCTTCACGGAGCAATGTCGTATGGAAACGATCCTCGGAATCGACTTGGGAACCACGAACAGTGAAGTCGCCGTCATTCGCGACGGCAAAGTGGAAGTGCTGCGCGATGAACAGGGAGACGCGATTTTGCCGTCCGTGGTTGGTCTGGACACGCAGGGCCGGTTGCTGGTTGGCAAGCCGGCGCGCAACCAGTGGACGTTGGCGCCGGACCGCACCGTGCGGTCGATCAAACGGAAAATGGGGCAGGATGAAACGGTCCCCTTAGGCGACCAGCAATACAGCCCGCAAGAGATCTCCGCCATCATCCTGCGAACGCTCAAAGAGCGAGCCGAACAGCAGTTGGGCTACGCGGTCCGCAAAGCCGTAATCACGGTGCCCGCGTTCTTCAACGAACAACAGCGCGAAGCCACGCGGCAGGCGGGCGAATTGGCCGGTCTGGAGGTCGTGCGGATCATTAACGAGCCGACCGCCGCGTCGCTCACGTACGATCCGCACCCGGATAAGATGGAACGGCTGCTGGTGTACGATCTAGGCGGCGGCACGTTCGACGTGTCGATCGTGCAGATCGAGCGGGGCGTTGTCGAGGTGCTGTCCAGTCACGGCGACACACATTTGGGCGGCGACGACTTCGACCAATTGCTGCTGGATTACGTGTGCGACAAGTTCGCCGAGGAGCACGACGTTGACTTGCGGCAATCGCTGGCCGCCAAGGCGCGCGTGCTGCGGGCCGTCGAGGAAGCCAAAAAGACGCTCTCGTACGAAGCCTACGCCAAGATCGAAGAAGAGTTCATCGCCGAAAAGGCCGACATTCCGCTGCATCTGAACGTCGAAATCTCGCGGCTGGAGTACGAAGACCTGATCGAATCGCTGCTGGCCAAGACGTTGGTCTGCGTCGACGAGTCGCTGGCCGACGCCAAACTCTCGGCCCAGCAGATCGACAAGGTGATTCTGGTTGGCGGTGCCACGCGCACGCCGCTGGTGCATCGCTTGTTGCAGGAACAGCTCGGCCAGCCGCTGCACGCCGAGGTCGATCCGGACCTGTGCGTGGCGATGGGTGCCGCGGTTCAAGGCGGCCTGATTGCGGGCATCGACGTGGGGCCGGTGCTGGTGGACATCACGCCGCATACGCTGGGCATCCAGGCAGTCGGCCAGTTGCAGGGCTTTCGGTCGTCGAATTTTTTCTCGCCCATCATCGAACGCAATACGGCCTTGCCCGCCATGCGCACACAGCTTTACACGACCGTCTACGATGGCCAGGACGCGGCCATGATCAGCGTCTTTCAAGGCGAGAATGAAGACGTGCGACACAATGAGTTCGTCGGCGAATTTCTGCTCGAAGGGCTGGCCGATGCGACACGGGGCAACGTTGTCCTGGTGCGCTTCGACCTGGATCTGGACGGGATTCTGAAGGTCTCGGCGAAAGAGAAAGCGACCGGCCTGGAAAAGCAATTGACGATCGAAAACGCTCTCTCGCGGTTCCGCAAAGAAGATCAGTCGGACGCCAAAGCCCGTTTGGATGCCGCGTTCGAGTCCAGTGCCGGTCTCGCGACCACGGACAAGTCGCCAAGCCAGGCCGCACAGTCGCAACCGGCCGCTGCCGACATTCTGCCACCCGAACTGAAACAAGCCGTCGCCAAAGCCCTGGATCTGATTGGCAATGGCGAGCGCATCCTCCCCGCCGCGAATCCACAAGACGCCGCTGAAATCCGCGAATTGATTCAGCAATTGCGTGCGGCGATTGCCGAACGGTCGGCGGCGAAGATCGAACAAACGATGACCAAATTGGAAGACGTCGTCTTCTACCTACAAGATGTTTAGCGCGGATAAACCGCAGCCTAAATCGAAGCACAAAATACGAAATACGAAACAAATTCAAATACCAAAATTCAAAGTCGCCAAACGATTGCGACTCACGAATTTTCAGAGAGCGCATCGCAATGCCCGTTTCTCCGCCCGACCGCATAACCGCCGACACCGCGATCTGTCCCACGTGCCGCGCCGAGCAACCCTGGTCCGACACCTGCCGCCGCTGCAAGTGCGACCTCTCGCTGCTGCACGCCGTGTGGCAAACATGCCGGCAAACGCGGCAACGTTGTCTGCAACGTCTACGCGCCGGCCGCTTCATCGAAGCGCTCGATGAGGCCCGTCAGTACCACGCCGCGACCGCCAGCGCTGATGCCGCTCAATTGCTGGTGGTTTGTCACCTGCTCAACGAGCATTGGTCGTCTGCGCTGGCCTCGCTCGATAGACATCCTTAATTACCTCGACATCGCTAGGCTTTGTCGCAAAACGCCGGTTCGACCTAGTGCTTTGTCAAAGCTTAGTTTGAGGGTTGGGTGGCTGGGGTCGAGT